>NZ_KE148319.1:2099-7634 GCF_000410615.1 Novosphingobium sp. B-7
CACGATCCCATGCCCGGCGCGCGGGTGCTGGCCACCTGGCCGCTGCCCGATCCGGCCAAGGCGCCGCAGCAGTTTGCGCTCGACGCCGATCTGCCGCAGCTGGGCCTGGCGGATGAAAGCGACGTCTGCTTCCAGTTCACCGCATCGCCCGCCGGGCCGTTCTACACGGTGGAGCAGGTGCAGTGGCATGAAACCCCGCGTGGGGCGGCGAAGTGAGGCGGCTGGTCACGCTGGCTGCCCTGGCGCTGGCCGGGGTGGCGCCAGCCGCGCTGGCCGCGCCGGAAAGCCAGTCGCTCGATACCGGCTGGCAGGCGCGCATTGCCCCTGAAGACGGCGCGGCCAAAGCCCATCCCCGCGAAGCGCAGTGGTTTGGCGTGCCCGTGCCCGGCACCGTGCAACAGGCGCTGGTCGAACAGCACCGCGTGCCCGATCCGTTCATCGGCACCAACGAAGGCGCAATCCAGTGGGCAGGCCTGGCCGGTTGGGACATGCGCCGCACGCTTGATGTAACGCCAGCGATGCTGGCGCACGGCCATCTCGATCTGGTGTTCGACGGGATCGACACCTTCGCCACGGTCAGCGTCAACGGGCATGACGTGCTCACGGCCGACAATGCCCACCGCACTTGGCGCGTACCAGTGCGCGCGCTGCTCCATGCCGGCGCCAATGAAATCTTGGTGCGCTTTGCCTCACCCATCCGGGCTTTGCAGCCGATGGTGCTCAAGCAAGCGCATCCGCTGCCGGCCGAATACGATTCCGCCTTTGGTGACGAGCCCAAGGGCGTGCAGACCTCTGCCTACATCCGCAAGCCCAAGTACCAGTATGGCTGGGACTGGGGCCCGCGCATCGTCAACATCGGGCTGTGGCACGGCGTGCGGCTGGAAGGCTGGGACGGGGCGCGGATCGGTGCGATGGACGTGCAGCAGGATGCCGTGGGCAGCGCGCAGGCGCGGCTGACCGCGCGCCTGGCGGTAGAGGCCGAGGCCAGCGCGCCGCTTACCGTCGAACTGGCAGTGACCGCGCCCGATGGCACGGCGCTGCCGCCGGTCACGCGGAGCGTGTCGGTCGATGCCGGCAGCAACACGATCACCGTGCCACTGACTATCGCCGCGCCGCAGCGCTGGTGGCCGGTGGGCATGGGCGCCCAGCCGCTTTACCAGGTATCGGCGCGCATCATCGATGGGGCGGGGCAGGGTCAGGCCGCGCAGCGCACGGTGGGCCTGCGCACGGTTGAACTGATCCGTGGCAATGGCGCGTTCGGCTTCAAGATCAACGGCGTGCCGGTCTTTGCCAAGGGCGCCAACCTGATCCCGTTTGACAGCTTCCCCTCGCGCGTCACCGCCGCCACGATGGAACACATGCTGGCCGATGCCAGGGCGGCCAACATGAACATGATCCGGGTGTGGGGCGGCGGCACTTATCTCGACGATGCGTTCTATGCTGCGGCCGATCGCATGGGCCTGATGATCTGGCAGGATTTCATGTTCGGCGGCGCCGTGCCGCCACCCGATCCGGCCTATCGCGCCAGTGTTGCCGCCGAGGCAGACGATCAACTGGCGCGGCTGGGCAGCCATCCTTCGATCGTGGTGTGGACCGGCGGCAACGAAGTGCTGTCGGGCTGGGCCAACTGGTCTGACCGCAAGGAGTTCAAGAAGGCAATTGGGCCTGACGAGCAGGAGCGCATTGCCACGGCGATGACCGTGCTGTTCGACCGTGTGCTGCGCGATGCCGTGGCCGCGCACAGCCCGCAGACCCCCTATTGGCCGGGTTCGCCATCGACCGATTATGAAGGCCCGGTCGATACCGATGCCGCTGGCGATCGCCATTTCTGGGATGTCTGGTCGGGCTCCAAGCCGGTGGAGAACTACCTCGACAGCTGCCCGCGCTTCATGTCGGAATATGGCTTCCAGGCGATGCCGGTCATGGCCACGATCGCCGGTTTTGCCGGGCCGAACGTGTCAGACCCGCAAAGCGCGGTGATGAAGGCACACCAGAAGTTCCTGGCGGGCGAAGGCAATAGCCGACTGCAATTCTATCTCGATGCGCGGCTGCGCGCGCCACAGGGCAGCGGCCCGGCGCGACTGGCGGATTTCGATTACCTTACCCAGGTCAACCAGATGCAGGCGATCGACATGGCCGCGCGCCACCATCGCGCCTGCGCCCCGGTCACCATGGGGTCACTCTATTGGCAGTTGAACGATGTCTGGCCGGCGATTTCGTGGTCGAGCATCGATTACGCCGGGCGGTGGAAGCTGCTGCACTATGCCGCGCGCCGGTTCTTTGCCCCGCAGACCGTGGTGGCCGAGCACAAGGGCGCGGCGACGCGCGTGGCGCTGGTCTCTGACGCGCAAGGTCCGCCCGCCGCGCACTGGCGCCTGACCGGGCGCGCCATGGACGGCACCACGCTGGGCACCGCGCAGGGCGATGTGCAGCTGGCCGCCAATGGCGTGACCGAGGCGGCAGAGGTGCCCGATGCCACGGTCTTTGGCAGCGCGGCGCCCGGCGCGGCTTATGCCGTGGCCGAACTGCTGGTCGCTGGCCAGCCGGTCGCGCGCCAGATCGTGGAGCGCGCCGTGCCCAAGGCCATGGCCTATCCCGACCCCGGCCTGTCGGTCGTCTGGCATGGGCGCCAGGTGACGGTTTCCGCGCGCAACCTGGCGCGCGCCGTCATGCTCGATTTCGGCACGCTGGATGCAGCCGCCGATGACAACGGCTTTGACCTGCTGCCCGGGGAAAGCCGCACCCTTACCATCGCCGGCCCTGCGCCGGTGGCCGCCCTGCGCCGCGCGCTGGTGCTGCGTACCCTGGCCGGGAGCCACTGATGCGTTCGTTGTCCGTTTCCTCTGCCCTGGCGTCGGTCATGGCGCTGGCTCTCGCCGCGCCGCTGGCCCATGCCGACCCGGTGGAGCAGCAAGTGGCCGCCGCGCTCAAGGGCGTGAGCCTGGAACGCAAGGCGGCGCAGTTGCAAAGCACGGCGCCAGCCGATCCGGGCCTGGGCCTGCCGGCTTATGACTGGTGGAACGAAGGGCTGCATGGCCTGGCGCGCAATGGCGTGGCCACGGTGTTTCCCCAGGCGATTGGCCTCGCCGCCACCTGGGACCCGGCGCTGATGGAGCGGGTGGGCACGGTGGTTTCGACCGAGGCGCGGGCGCGGTTCAATGCGCAGCCGGCTAGCGCCGATCGCCGCATCTACCAGGGCCTCACCATCTGGTCGCCCAATATCAACATCTTCCGCGATCCACGCTGGGGCCGGGGCCAGGAGACCTATGGCGAAGACCCGCTGCTGACCGGCAGCCTGGCGGTGGGCTTCATCCACGGTTTGCAAGGGCCAGACCTCGCGCATCCGCGCGTGATTGCCACGGCCAAGCACCTGGCAGTCCATTCCGGGCCTGAAGCCGGGCGCGACAGTTTCGATGTCGATCCTTCCCCTCAAGACCTGGAATGGACCTATCTGCCGCAATTCCGCATGGCCGTAACCCAGGGTCATGCGTTGTCGCTGATGTGTGCCTACAATTCCCTTGCCGGCATGCCGGCCTGCGCCAACGATGCGCTGCTCAATCAGCGCGTGCGCAAGGACTGGGGCTTTACCGGTTTCATCGTGTCGGATTGCGATGCCATCGGCAATATCTGGCAGTTCCACCACCATGCCTATGACGCGGCAGAGGCATCGGCAGCAGCGATCCGGGGCGGCACCGATTTCAACTGCGGCACGGCCTATTCCGCCTTGCCCGACGCAGTGCGGCGCGGCCTGGTGAGCGAGGCCGAGGTCGACCGCGCGCTGGTGCGTTCGCTCAGCGCGCGCGCACGGCTGGGCATTGCTTTCAACCAGCCCGATCCCTGGCGCGCGATCAAGCCCGACCAGGTCGATACGGCCGATCACCGCGCTCTGGCCCTGGAAGCGGCGCGCAAGGCGATGGTCCTGGTGCAGAACAACGGCGGCGTCCTGCCGCTGAAACCGGGGGTGAAACTGGCGGTGATCGGCGCCAATGCCGATGACCTGGGCGTGCTCGAGGCCAATTACCATGGCACCGCCGCCGCGCCCGTTACGCCGCTTGAAGGGCTGCGCGCGCGCTTTGGCGCTGATCACGTGGTCTATGCGCAAGGCTCGGTCCTGGCCGAAGGCGCGCCGGTGGTCCTGCCCGAAACCGCGCTCGCGGCCGATGGCAAGCCGGGGCTGTCGGCCGAATACCGCGATGCGATGGGCAAGCTGGTGCTGGCCCGCCAGGATCGCCGCATCGATTTCAACCTCACCCGCACCGCGCCGGCGGGCCTCGATCCGGCGCGGTTCAGCGCGCGCTGGCAAGGCATGCTGGTGCCGCCGGGGCCGGGTGCCTGGCGCCTGGCGATCGATGCGCCGCAATGCTGGAAGGATTGCCACCGCCACGATGACGTGGCGCTGTGGGTGGGCGGCAAGCAGTTGCACGCCGGCCCGCTGGGCAAGTCGCGGGTGGAGTTTGCGCTGACCAGCGATGGCACGCCGCAGCCGATCCGGCTGGAGCTGGAACACTATGGCGACGATGAAGGCCTGCGCCTGATGTGGGTGCCGCCCGCCGGCGCGGAAGAGGCCAAGGCCCTGGCCGTGGCCAAGGATGCCGATGTGATCGTGGCGGTGCTGGGCCTGTCCCCCGATCTTGAGGGCGAGGCGCTGCAGGTGCAGGTGCCCGGCTTTGTCGGCGGCGATCGGTCAGAGATCGAACTGCCCGAGCCGCAGGCGAGGCTGCTTGCCGGCCTGCGCGCCACGGGCAAGCCAGTGGTCGCCGTGCTGGCCACGGGCAGCGCCATCGCCATGGATGAAAGCCTGGCCGATGCCGTGCTGGTGGCGTGGTATCCGGGCCAGGCCGGCGGCACTGCGCTCGCTGACATCCTGTCGGGCGCCAGCAATCCTTCGGGGCGGCTGCCGGTCACGTTCTATCGCCACACCACCGATCTGCCCGCCTTCGTCGACTATGGCATGAAAGAGCGGACCTATCGCTTTTTCACCGGCACGCCGCTGTGGGGCTTTGGCCATGGCCTGTCCTATACCCGCTTTGCCTATGCCAACCCGGCCGTGAAGGCGGCCGATACGAAGAGCCCGGTCACCCTCTCGGTGCGCCTTGCCAACCAGGGCGGCCGCGGGGGCGAAGACGTGGTGCAGGCCTATGTCGTGCCGCCGATCCCCGTGCACGAGGCGGTGCTGACCGAACCCGTGCTGCAACACCAGTTGGCCGGTTTCGCCCGTGTTAACCTGGCACCGGGCAAGATGCAGACGGTGACGCTGACGCTCGATCCGCGCAGCCTGTCGGTGGTTGATCGCCGGGGCACCCGCCGGGTTCTTCCCGGCGCGTACAAGGCGTGGATTGGCGATGGCCAGCCGGGAGACGGGCCGGGCACCTGGGTGGAATTCACCCTGGCCGGCCAAGCGCAGGAGATGCCGAAGTGACCAAAGCCACCAACCCCCATGCCGCAGCGCTGGATCGCCGCTCGCTGGTCAAGGGTGCGGCGGCGCTGGCCACGGCCGGCTTCGTGGCCAGCCAGCCGGCGCGCGGTGCCGTGGCG
>NZ_KE148320.1:0-234 GCF_000410615.1 Novosphingobium sp. B-7
GCATGACGCGGGCGATCGATACCCTACCGCAACCGCTGCGCGAGGCGATCGTGCTGCATGGCGTGGAAGGGATGCCGCAGCGCGAGGTTGCCATGATGTTGGATGTTAGCGAAAAGACAATTGAAACAAGAGTTTACCGCGCAAGAAAGAAGCTTGCACAACAGCTTGGCGAAAAGGACTGATAGAGTGGATCGGCGCACGATTTTGGCGGGACTGGCTGGGGGCGGGGGGGGG
>NZ_KE148320.1:244-1273 GCF_000410615.1 Novosphingobium sp. B-7
GGGTTTTGCCCGATCTGGCACGCGCGCGCACCGCCATTGCTGGCATGATGCCGGGCATGGCCGAGGGGGCGATGGGCGCGCCAGCAACCGCGCTGTCGGGTGATCTGATCGAACTGGTGATCGACCAAGCCACCGTGCGCGTCGGGGGGCGCAGCGGCCATGCGATCACTGTCAACGGCACCACGCCGGGGCCGATGATCCGCCTGCGCGAAGGGCAGCAGGTGTGCCTGCGCGTGCACAACCGCTTGGCCGAGGATACCTCGATCCACTGGCACGGCCTGCTGGTGCCGTTCCAGTTCGATGGGGTGCCAGGCATCAGCTATCCCGGCATTGCCCCGGGGCAGAGCTTTGACCACGTGTTTACCGTGCGCCAAGCCGGAACCTATTGGTATCACGGGCATAGTGGGATGCAGGAAGCGATGGGCCTGTTCGGCCCGATCGTGATCGACCCGGCCGTGCCCACCACTGAGACGGCGCGCGAGCATGTGATCATGCTGCACGATTGGACCGATGTGCATCCGCACGTGCTGCTCAAGCGGTTGAAACAGCAGGGCGGATTTTACAACCGGCAGCAGCAGACCCTGGCGGGCTTGCTGGCCGGCCGCGACCAGCCCCTGGGCGAGCGCCTGAACTGGGGCCGCATGCGCATGGACCCGACCGACATCGCCGATGTGACCGGATCGACCTATACCTATTGCATCAACGGGCACGACAGCGCGGCGAACTGGACCGGGGCGTTTGTGCCGGGCGAGGCGGTGCGGCTGCGCGTGATCAATGCCGCGGCGATGACCAATTTCAACCTGCGGTTGCCGGGCGTGCCGATGCGCGTGGTGGCGGCCGATGGGCAGGATGTGGTGCCGGTGGACACCGATGAATTGCAGATTGGCATTGCCGAGACCTATGACGTGCTGGTGCAGCCAAAATCCGCGCAACCCGTTGCGATCATTGCTGAAGCGATCGATCGATCGGGGCAGTGCCGGGCGACGCTGGCGCCACTGGGCGCGCCTGCGGGCACGGCAGCGCCGATCC
>NZ_APCQ01000076.1:0-6137 GCF_000410615.1 Novosphingobium sp. B-7
CTATGCCATCGAAGACCAGGTTCGCGGCACGTCGGCAGAACAGCGCCGCGCCATGCGCGCCGAACAGGCCCGCGCCATCGTCGATGACCTGCACCTCTATCTCGAGGCGAGGCTCCGCCAGGTCAGCGCCAAGAGCAAGCTCGCCGACGCTATCCGCTACGCCTTGACCCGTTGGATCGGGCTATCGCTATTCCTCGACGATGGCCGCGTCGAGCTGGATTCAAACACCGTCGAGCGATCAATCCGGCCCTTAGCCCTCAATCGCAAAAACGCGCTCTTCGCTGGCTCGGATGAGGGCGGCGACAACTGGGCGGTGATCGCCACGCTCATAGAGAATTGCAAGATCTCGGGCGTGAACCCCCACACTTGGTTGGCAGAGACCCTCGCCAAACTCGCCAACGGCCATCCAGCCAACGCCGTCGGAGAACTCATGCCCTGGACCGCCGTGGCCTGAGCACATCGCTTACAGCACAGCCTTGAGTGCAGAGCGAGCGCGGCGACCCGCTCCACATCGTGAATGCGAGCGCGACGACGCGGGATGTTAGGCGGCGTTACCAGACGCTCGCAGGTAGAGCCGATCCCGCAATAATGGTTCGAACCTACCGATCAGGTAGTCTTTCTGCCGCTCTAGCTCCTGCAGGCGCAATTGAAGAGATGCGGCTGTGTACCGGGACCCGACTGTAGTGGCCGCTTCCCTGCCGTGCGCGACGGCGTTGCGGCGATCGGTAATTTCATCGATGTATTGCCGCGCCCTGGGATCGTGGAGCGATGGTCCCGAGATGCCAAACGCCTCGAACACCTGATCCAAACTGGCGCACCAAATATTACCTAGCTCTTCGAGAAGCGCCTCCTCGTGAAT
Organism: Novosphingobium sp. B-7; assembly: GCF_000410615.1. Taxonomy (NCBI): domain Bacteria; kingdom Pseudomonadati; phylum Pseudomonadota; class Alphaproteobacteria; order Sphingomonadales; family Sphingomonadaceae; genus Novosphingobium; species Novosphingobium sp. B-7. The sequence continues at coordinate 860 of NZ_APCQ01000076.1, forward strand.
ACGCGCAGTATCTGTGGAAAATGTACGTGAGAAGAGCGCGGATCTTCGCTGCCACTTGGCCCTGCGACCAGGCGAAGCAACCGCCCTCAACTGAGGATCGAGTGCGAGCGAAAGAAGTTCGACCGCAAGATCGGAATGGGCGATACGCTGACCACTTATGCCTTCAGCTGTCCGGACGACAAGCAAAGTCGTCGTAAACTCGAAGGCCGCGTAGAGGAGGACGATGAACATCGCCTTTTGAGTGTTCAGGCCTGCGGATACCGAGGTACCCTCATCGGCCTCTCGGGCAGAAATTTCGGTCAGTAACGCGCGAGCCTCAGCAAAGCGGCTTGCCACCTCTGCTCGAACCGCGCTGAGTGGCATTAGGCGAGCAACTCGTTCCGCATATATTCAATACGATCAACGACCATCCGACGGCTATTCGTCGCGCCAGTCGTAAGCCGCCGCATCTGATCTGCGTTCATGATCGGCGCTGGATCCCTGTTCAGACCTGGATTTTGCCTCAATGCCAACGTAGTTCCTACGGTGACGGCCTCGTACAGGTTGAGCGGTGTCGCATTTCTCGTGCCTCGAACGACCCCATTCGGAAGCCTGGCCTGTAGCCAATTAAAGGTTGCATCGAAACCCGCGATGGACGCAGCCTGCGGTCCAGCGAGAGCATGCTCAATCATATAGTCGTTGAGAAATCCGACGACGCTATGCTCAAATGCTTGATACCGCTCCAGATAGGCAAAGTAGCGGAGCACACACTCTTCGTATATCGCTTCTTGCTGCTCATTGCTTGGGATGCGGACCACAGCCCGAAACGCCGGACGAGATGAAAGTTCGCGGAGCAACTCGCGAAAGCCGCCTCTCATCACGCAGTTTCTAATTTCTTGCGCGTGCAGCTTTACGCCGCCAGTATTCAGACGCTCGAACAGATCGTACCTGACCGCAAAATCGCTTTTGTCATTCAAGGTCGTGACCCGGACTGGCCGCAAGGTAAAACCTAGCTGCGCAGATTTCGGTAGCTCTTCAAATGTCATCCCATTGAAAGCGGTCAATTTCGTTAGGTTAGTAAGCTTCAGTGGGTTCTCGCGTATAATACGAGACCGAACGTCTTTGCCTCCGCAGAAATGAACGAGCGTGCTTAGGCGTTGCACTCCGTCTACGACCTCCCAACTGCCGTCTCGATTGGCGGCCATGTACAAGCTGGGTACCGGAATTCCCAAATAGATGCTTTCGACTAGCTCTGATTCGCGGGTATCATCCCAGACGAAGCGCCGTTGGTAGTCAGGCGCCACATCAATCTCGCCACCTGCGACCATATCGACCAGCTGCCGCACGGTCATATCGTATACGTCGTAAGACACGGCTCGCTTCTCGCGATCCAACTGCTCAGTTAGGTTTTGCGACATGCGTTCTCCCCGCGCGGGTATAGGCGAATGAGGCCTCTTGCGGCAAGCCGCTTTGCCTGAGTGGCTGCCAGGCTCTCAAGGCCCGCCGTTCCGGCTGACATCATTGCGAGCATACCACAAGCCAGCCAGTCCATCCGGCATTGCACGATGATGCTGCCAAGTTGAAGAGAGGGCAGCTATTGAATCTATGTATAGGCCCCAGAATGGCTGGCGCTGGGCCGCACCGCGGCCGGACCGTTTAATCGAATGGGAATGGCGAGTTCCGGGAGGAACGGTCGTTCATGCGCAAATTCGGCAACGTCGTAGGTTGGTTGCGAGCTGCCCCGGCTGGCGGCGATCACATCCCTACAATCGAGGCACTGGCGTAGGACGCGATCTTCTCCCATCCCAGCGTTTCATAGAGTACCCGTCCTTCATCGGTGGCGACCAGCAGTTCGAAACTGTTGGGATTGCCCCTGGCCTCGTGCAGGGTCTGCATGAGGACATGACCCAAGCCTTTGCGGCGATGCTCTGGATCAGTCACAATTCGGTCGTAGACGAAGACGCCATGCGCCTCAGCCCCATAGCCGCTCGCTGCCAAGATGCCGGTGTCTGTGACAATGCGGACCGAAGTCACGGGGCCAGACTGCTCGACTGCGATAGAGTAACCGTCCGCGAGTTGTCGGCGGGGCATTGGACCATGAGCGCGCATCACATGACTGGGCGCATGGATGGTCCAATGTGCTGGCAGCGCGGCACGCAAGGCCTCCGACGTTTCGCAGACCTTCACGAACTGGCGCGGCTGATGGATCCTGCGTGCGACGTCCTTGAGCCCATCACACATGCGCGGAAACACCCAGCGGACAGTTTCCATTTCCGATCCGGTATCGACACGGAAACCGCCATGCTCGGCCACTGGCATGGACAACTCACGCGCCAACGATCGCGCGGTGAGCCAAGCATGCAGCAGATGCGGATCAAGGCCTTCGGTGTTCATCATGCCTCGCCGTCGAATTGTACCTTTCGGAATGGCCATGCCGTGGAGGTTCGCCAGTGCCATCGGTGTTTTCGCTCGCTGTCAACCGGCTGCCTCGTTGCCTTCGTCAAGGGCATCAGCCAGCATCGCGGCCAGCGCCTCTTCCGCACGTGCGCGGGCCGATGCATCCTTGGCGGCCAGATCATTGCGAAGCCACTGCGGTGCGCGTTCAATGACGCCGAGAATGCGGGCCTTGGTCTTGTCGTCCATGCATATCCCTATGGCGACGTGGCTGGCGCGCGGCAATGCGCTGGCGACGGGTAGTGGAAGCGGTGTTGCCGTCTGCTCAATCTTTGTCGTCGGCATCGGCAAAAGCTCGCTGCCCCCGCCGCCGCCACAGCGTGATTTGGTTGCCGGTGTCGTCGGCGCCCAGCCTTGCCGCTGCCTCGAGCAATAGCCCGAGGATGACCGCGCGATCATCGTCGGTCAGTTCGACAAGGCCCGCCTTGGCGATGAGCCCACCCAGTTCGATGAGCTGTCGCGTGCGCTCGCGCCGCGTCACCTGCCAGGCTCGTGTGTCATGCCGCGCCTGTTGCAGAGCCAGACGATGACGGGCGCTGGTCGTGCGACGCTGCTGGTTGCGCGTTGTCGCCAGCGCGTTGGCCAGGCGCGTGGTCGGCCTGCTCGCCAGAAAAGAACGCAGCGCCGCGTTTGCGCCATGCCTCCCGTCGCGTCGGATCGGTGATGGCGGCAATCGAGAGCAGCGCGCCGGCCAGTTCTTCGATTGTAAGGTGATCGGCGCCAGTGGCTTCAACCAGTTCGCCCAACTGGCTCTGCTTGCGTGCCTTGAGTTGCTTGGCCTTGGCGGTGAGGGCCTTGAGGTCCTCGTCATAGTTGCGGGGCTTGCGCATGTCTGGTGTCCTGTGACGGCGGTCTGTTGCGCCGCGAGGCCTTTCAGTTATCGGCCTTGACGATCAATGCCAATTGCCTGAAACCTCATGGGATTCCGCCGTCCCGAGAATGATGAAATCTTTTGAGGGCGCGCTTATACGTCGTGCCGACGTGCGCTTTTAGGCGTATCTGGTGTGTCGCCATGGCGATCTACCACTTCTCGGCCAAAGTTGTTTCGCGCGGTAACGGCTCGAGCGCCGTGGCCGCCGCTGCCTATCGCTCGGCCGATCGGCTCTATGATGCGCGGCTCGACAGGCATCACGATTTTTCCAACAAGACCGGTGTCGTACACAGCGAAGTCATGCTGCCCGAAGGCGCGCCGGAAGAGTGGCGCGACCGGGCGAGGCTGTGGAACGACGTTGAAGCCGTCGAAGTGCGCAAGGACGCGCAACTGGCCCGCGAGATCGAGTTCGCCATTCCGCGTGAAATGACCCAGGCCGACGGCATCGCACTGGCGCGGGACTTTGTGCAAAAGGAGTTCGTCGACCGGGGCATGGTAGCTGATCTCAATGTGCATTGGGATGTCGGACCCGACGGCCTTGCCAAGCCCCATGCCCATGTAATGCTGGGCATGCGCGAAGTTGGAGAAGACGGTTTCGGCGCCAAGGTGCGCGAGTGGAACAGGACCGAGCTCCTGACCCACTGGCGCGAAGCCTGGGCTGAGCACGTCAACGAACGGCTGGCGCAGCTCGATATCGACGCGCGGATTGATCACCGGAGTCTGGAGGCCCAGGGCATCGATCTCGAGCCGCAGAACAAGATCGGCCCGGCCGCGGCACGCATGGCGCAGGAAGGCTTGGTCCGCGAGCGGCTGGAAGAGCATTTTGCCATTGCCCGGAGGAATGGCGAGAAGATCCTCGAAAACCCCGGCATCGCGCTCGATGCCATCACCCACCAGCAGGCCACGTTCACTTCCCGCGATCTCGCCACGTTCGTGCACCGCCACAGCGAAGGGAAGGACCAGTTCGACGCCGTGCTGGCGGCGGTGCGAGGCTCGCCCGATCTTGTCCGACTGGGACCTGACGGACGCGGCGAGGAGCGCTTCACCTCGCGCGCCATGCTTGAGACCGAACAGCGGCTGGAGAAGGCCACGGCCAGGCTCGACGCGCAGTGGCATCATGCCGTCCCTGACCGTCATCTTGCTGCCGCGCTGGACCGTGCCGAAGCGCGCGGCCTGGTGCTGTCGGTCGAGCAGCACCGTGCGCTCGAGCATGTCACCAGGCGTGGGGGTCTTGCCAGCGTGATCGGCTATGCCGGTACCGGCAAGAGCGCGATGCTCGGCGTCGCGCGCGAGGCGTGGGAGAAAGCCGGCTACGAGGTGCGCGGCATTGCCCTGTCCGGCATTGCCGCCGAGAACCTGGAAAACGGCTCGGGCATTGCCTCGCGCACCATTGCCAGTCTCGAGCACCAGTGGGCGCAGGGACGCGAGACCCTGAGACCCAATTCCATTCTCGTGATCGATGAGGCCGGCATGATCGGCACGCGCCAGATGGAGCGGGTGATCAGTGCGGCCGAGAGCCAGGGCGCCAAAGTCGTGCTGGTTGGTGATCCGCAGCAGCTCCAGGCAATCGAAGCCGGCGCTGCCTTCCGCAGCATGGCCGAGCGGCATGGTGCCGTCGAAATCACCGAAGTGCGCCGGCAGGCGGAGGAATGGCAGCGCGATGCCACGCGGCACTTGGCTACTGGCCGAACCGGCGAAGCCATCGAAGCCTATCATGCCGCTGGTCTGGTGGTCGAATCACCCACCCGCGAATCGGCACGCGATGCCTTGATCGCGCGCTGGGATGCCGATCGGCAGGGCCATCCCGAGGCCAGCCGGCTTATTCTCACCCACACCAATGCAGAATGCGATGAACTGAATGCGCAGGCCCGGGATCGCCTGCGCGATCATGGCACGCTGGGTGCCGATGTGGCGGTCGAGACCACCCGTGGCCAGCGCTTGTTTGCCGACCAAGACCGCATCATGTTCCTGCGC
>NZ_KE148321.1:0-228 GCF_000410615.1 Novosphingobium sp. B-7
ATCGCGCGCCCTTCGGCCGTGGCCGGCGCGGCATTGTAGAGCGTGCGTGCGCCGCCCTCGCGCGCCAGGGTCAGAAAGCGGGCCACGGCCTCAGCCGGCACTTCGGCCTGGGCCACGGCCAGGGCAGCACCGGCGGGAAAGTCTGTCGGGGCGGGAAGCGCGGCATTGGCGCCCGCCACGATCACGATCTGGTTCTCGCCTGCGTCAGACACGAAGACATGCGCAAGC
>NZ_KE148321.1:474-5431 GCF_000410615.1 Novosphingobium sp. B-7
ATGACCAGATCGCGGTTGATCGATCCGAAAACGACAACGGCCATCAGGCGAGCACCAGAGCGCCCGGCGCGCCATCGGTCGATGCGCGCGCGCCCGGCGCCGTGGCCGCAAAGCGATCGGGGTGCGGCAGGAGCGCCAGCAGCACCATGCCCAGCGCCAACGCGCCGACGATGGCGAGCGTCGCCACGACATAAGAGCCGCTGCGGTCAAAGCTCATGTCCATCAGCATCGGCGCCACGCCTTGGATGAACGCGACAACCGCATAGAACGCGCCGACGATCGTGCCGAAGTGGCGCAGCCCGAAATAGCGCGAGACGAAGTAGGACAGCGCGGCATATTCCGCCCCCATGCCGATGCCGAGCAGTGCGCCGGCGGTGATGATCGCCAGGCTGCCGGTGGAAAACTGCAGGATCAGCATGCCGGCCATGGCGCTGGCATACATCGGCAGGATCAGGCGCGGGGTGCGAAAGCGATCGAGCAGTCCACCGGTCACCACCTGCCAGCCTGCTGTGACCAGGGCAAAGACCACCACCACGCCGGTGGCCTGCGCCAGCGACACACCATGGCCCATGAGGATCGGCACGACATGGGTGAACATCGCGGTCATCCCGCCGGCGCCGGCCGCCACCGCCACCAGCATCAGCCAGAATGCGCTGGTGCGCGCAGCCTGGCCCAGGCTCATGCCGCTGGCGAGCGGGGACATGGCATGGCTATCACCGGCCGCAGCGGGTGGCGCATCGCGCATCCACAGCGCGATGAACGGCGCGGCCAGCGCCACGAGCAGCCCGATCACGACATAGCCCATGCGCCAGCCATGGCTGGACAGGACCACGCCGGCCACGATCGGCATGATCGTGGCGCCCAGGCCATTGCCCACGCCCGCCGTCACCCCCAGCATCAACCCGCGCCGCGCATCGAACCAGTTCGACACCACCTTGCTGACCATGCCGGTGGCCGCCATCGTGCCGAACAGCCCGACCAGCGCGAACCGCCAGTAGAAATCGAGCATCGTGCCATCGGCGCGCGACACCAGCAGGATGCCCACCGCCAGCCCGAGATTGCCCGCCAGCAAAAGCCAGCGCGCACCAAACCGGTCCATCGCCCGGCCGATCAGCGGATAGCTGATGGCGCTGATCACCGAAATCAGCCCGAGCACGCCCGAAACACCGGCACGCGGCCAGCCGAAATCCTGTGCGATCGGCACCAGGAACACGCCGATCGTGGCGGAAATCGCCGCGGTCATGCACAGGGTGTTGGCGATGGTGGCGGCGATGGCGACCTTGGCCGCCTGATAGCTGGGCGCAGAAGGCATGGTGCGCGGCGAGTCCCGGATAGTGAGTGGCGCAGCTATCAGACCCCACGCTGGCGCGCTTGCCAAGCATGGAGGCTCGCTCGCAACAACGAGGGCGTCAGCCATCAATTTGATGGCGCCAGCAAGTGCCGCTTTACAGGCACTTGGCCACCGAACAGCCGCGCCTTGCAAAATTGCTTGCGCGGGCCGTCAAGACGGGGAACCCCTGCCCCGCTAGGTCGAGGCCGTTGATCGTGCCATCACCGAGTTGCCCCCGGGACAAAGCCCGGAACGACGATGCCACGATACTGCCGATGCGCAAGGAGCCAAGCGACCTCATGCCCGATTCCGCCACCCGGATGCCCAGCCTGTTCATTCCCCATGGCGGCGGCCCCTGCTTTTTCATGGACTGGCGCGCGATGGGTGGGCCGGCCGACGCCTGGGACAAGACCGCCGGCTATCTCAAGGGCCTGATCGCGAGCCTGCCGGAAAAACCCAAGGGCATCGTGGTGATATCCGGGCATTGGGAAGAAGACGCGTTTACCGTCGCTTCCGCGCCCGCACCGGGCATGATCTATGATTACTATGGCTTTCCGCCGCACACCTATGAACTGAAGTTTCCTGCGCCGGGCGCACCTGCGCTTGCCGAGCGGATCGTGGCGCTGATCGAGGCCGAAGGGCTGCCGGCACGCACCGATGCCGCGCGCGGGTTCGACCATGGCGTATTCATCCCGTTCCTGCTGGTCACGCCCGAGGCGGATATTCCGGTGGTGCCGCTCTCGCTCAAGCGCGACCTCGATCCTGAAGAGCACCTGCGCTGTGGCCGCGCCCTTGCTGCGCTGCGCGACGAGGGCGTGCTGATCGTGGGTTCGGGCATGAGCTTCCACAACATGCGCGCGTTCTTTTCGCCCGCCGCCACGCAGCCTTCGGCCACGTTCGATGCCTGGCTTACCCAGGCGATCGAAAGCCCGCCCGAACAGCGCTGGCAGGCCCTGCGCCAGTGGGCCAGCGCGCCGGCCGGCCGGCAAAGCCACCCGCGCGAAGAACACCTGATCCCGCTGATGGTGGCAGCAGGTGCCGCCGCCGATGCGCCGGGCCAGCGCGACTTTACCGACAACGTGATGATGGCCGATATCTCTGCCTTCCGGTTCGGCTAGGATGCAGGCGGTCGATACCTTGGTCACCGGCGCGATGCTGGTGACGATGGATGCGCAGCGCCGCGTGATCCGCGATGGCGCGGTTGCCATGGCACAGGGCCGCATCGTGGCGGTGGGGCCAAGCGCAGAGGTGGCCGGCATGGTTGCGCCGCGCGAGGTGATCGATGCGCGCGGTTTTGTTGCCACGCCCGGCTTCGTCAATGCGCACGTGCATCTGACCGAAACCCTGATCCGCAATTTCCTGCCCGAGGCGCTGCCCTTTGACGAAGGGCTCAACCAATGGGTGATCCCGCTCTATCAAGGGCATACCCCGCAGGAACAGGCAATCGCCGCGCGGCTGGCCGTGCTGACCATGCTCAAGACCGGCACGACCACGTTCCTCGAAGCCGGCACGCTGATCGCGTTCGAGGCCGTGGCCCAGGCGCTGGAGGGCACAGGCATTCGCGGACGCATCGGCCGCTGGTGCATGGACCGGGCGTTTGCTCCTGGCGAGGACCAGGCCGCGCTGACCCAGGCCGCGCTCGACGCGTTTGGCGCCGATCTGGCTGCCTGGCCCGATGACGGACGCCTGCTCGCCGCCTGGCCGCTGCTGGTCGGGCACATGACCAATACTGCCGAGCTGTGGCAGGCGGCCACGGCCATCGCGCGCGAGAAAAACCTGCGCATTTGCGCGCACATGGCGCCCGCCGCCGGTGACCCGGAATGGTATCTGGCCAACACCGGCAAGCGCCCGGTGGAATGGCTGGCAGACCTTGGCGTGTTGGGCGATCACCTGGCGCTGGTCCACATGGTGCATGTCGACGAACGCGAAGTGGCCCTGCTGGCACAAAGCGGCACGCATGTGGTGCATTGCCCCGAAGCCTCGCTCAAAGGCGGCTATCAGGCCACCACGCGCGGGCTGTTTCCCGAAATGGCCGCCGCTGGCGTCAACATCGCGATCGGCACCGATGGCGGCGATCGGCATGATCTGATGCCCTCTGCCCGCCTGATGGCCGGCCTGTGGAAGGATGCGCGCGGCGACACTGCGCTGTTCCCGGCCGAAAGCGCGCTGGAAATGCTCACCGTCAACGGCGCGCGCGCCATGGGCCTGGAAGGGCAGGTGGGCACGCTGGCCGTGGGCGCACGGGCAGACCTGGTGCTGCACGATACCCGCCGCCCGGAATGGATGCCGCTGCACAACCCGGTGCAACAACTGGTGTGGTCTGCCGATGGGCGCGGCGTGCATAGCGTGTGGGTCGATGGCCGCCGCGTGGTCGACGCTGGGCGCTGCACCACTATCGATGAAGAACAACTGCTGGCGCAGGCGCAAGACGCCGCGCAAGCGCTGGTTTCCAGGTCGGGCCTGCCGCTGCGCATGGCCTGGCCGATCCTTTGACAAAGGCAAGCATTCCCATGGCCTATGAAACGATAACGGTACGTAATGTGACCCCGGCGATCGGCGGGGAAGTGTTTGGCCTCGATCTGACCCAGCCCCTGCCCGACGCGCAGGTGACCGAGCTGAAAGCCGCCATGGCCGATCGGCTGGTGTTGTTCTTCCGCGATCAGCCGATCGCCCACGAAGACCATATCCGCCTGGCCAACTATTTCGGCGGCGTGCACATCGCGCCCAGCACCGCGCCTTGGCAGGTGCCCGGCCACCCCGAAGTGACGATCATCCACGCCGATGAAAACAGCACGTTCGTGGCCGGCGAAGACTGGCATTCCGACATGAGCTGCGACGAAGCGCCGCCGATGGGCTCGATCCTCTATCTCCACACCATGCCGCCCGTCGGCGGCGATACGGTGTTTTCCAACATGTATGCCGCCTATGACGCGCTGTCTGACCGGATGAAGGCCTATCTTTCGGGGTTGACCGCCGTGCACGATGCCGTGGTCGGCTTTGGCGGGATCACGCCCGAAGGCATGAAGCTGCCGCGCCACAGCCATCCGGTGATCCGCACCCACCCGGTGACGGGCAAGAAGTGCATCTATGTGAACCGTGGCTTCACCACCCATATCGAGGGCGTGCCCGCGATCGAGAGCCGCGCGATCCTGACCTATCTCTATGAACACGTGCAACATCCGATGTTCCAGTGCCGCTTTCGCTGGCAGCCGCACTCGATCGCGTTCTGGGACAACCGCTGTGCGCAGCATTCGGCGATCTGGGACTATTTCCCGCAGGTGCGCTCGGGCTATCGCGTGCAGATCCTGGGCGAAAAGCCGGAATGAGCGCCGGCCACCACGCCTTCACCGCGCGTGAAGGCATGGTGGCGCTGGCCGTGTCGCTGGCGCTGTTCCTGGGCCAGGGCATCGTCTTTGCCGGCATGGGGCTGGCGCTGTTTGCCACGGGCCAGGCCCTGCACCTGGGGCCCGCCGCGCTGGGCGCAGCCTTTACCACGGTGATCGTGGGGGCCAGCGCCGGGGCCACTCTGCCGGTGTGGCTGATCACGCGGATTGGCGGGCGCCTGACGATGACCGGCGGCGCGCTGGTCATGGCGGCTGGCCTGGCGCTGGCGGGCCTTGCCAGCGG
>NZ_KE148322.1:0-278 GCF_000410615.1 Novosphingobium sp. B-7
TCGGCCCGGCCGAGGCGGCGCGCCTCGCAGTCGGGCGGCTGGTGCTCGATCCCTCGCGCCATAGCGCGGCCTTTGCCGGGCAACAGGCGCTGCTCAACCGCAAGCTCTATTCGCTGCTGGCCCACATGATGCGCCATGCCGACAAGGTGGTGACGCGCGACATGCTGCTCGAACATGTCTGGGGCTATGCCTTTGCGCCCACTACCAACATCGTCGAAAGCAACATGAGCCGGCTGCGTACCCGCCTGCTCGACCTGGGCATCGATCCGATCGAAACC
>NZ_KE148322.1:302-1151 GCF_000410615.1 Novosphingobium sp. B-7
TGGCTATGTGCTGCGCAGCGGGCTGTGCGCGTGATCGCCGGCAGCATCGCTTCCGCGCGCGGCGGGCGCGAGGCGGCGTTCCCGCTGGGCATGGGCCGCCTGGCGATCCAGTTCGGCGCGCTGTTTGCGCTGGCCATGCTGGCGATGGGGCTGGTGGTCTTTGCCGTGGCGCAGCAACGCATTGCCCGGCGCATCGACGATGCGCTGGAATACCATAGCAGCAAGTACCTGGCGCCGGAGAACGGCCAGTCGGTGAACGCCGCGATCGTCGCCGCGCGGATCGAGGCGTGGCAGCAGCAGAAGGCGCTGAGCGAGCGCACCTATATCCTGTTTGCCGCCGATGGCCGCCTCTTGGCCGGGCGGCTGCGCATTCCGCCGCCGCCGCCGGGCTTTTCACCGGTGCGCTATGTCAGCCGCGCGCATGTGGTGCACAAGGGGCGGGCGCTGGCCACGCGGCTGCCCGATGGTGCGCTGTTCGTGGTGGTGCAGCACAGCGAGGCGGCCGAAAGCCTACAGGCGATCTTGCCCGGGGTGATCGTGGCGATCTTTGCCAGTGCGCTATTGGCGGGTCTGGCAGCGACCATGCTGTTTGCCCGGCAGACCGCGCTGCGCCTGGCGGAAACCCAGGCCGCAGCCGATGCCATCGCGCGTGGAGACCTGTCGTGCCGCATCGCCACCGATCGGCTCGATGGCATGTTTGCCCAGCAGGCGGCCAGCCTCAACCGCATGCTCGATCGCATGGAGGAACTGGTCAACGCGCAGCGCCAGTTTTCGAGCGCCCTGGCGCACGATCTTCGCACGCCGCTGACCCGGCTGCGCGGCCTGCTCGCCACGGCCAATGCCACCGCC
>NZ_KE148322.1:1165-2512 GCF_000410615.1 Novosphingobium sp. B-7
ATGCACTGGTCGAGCGGGCAGAGCGCGAGTGCGCCTCGGTCATCGCCATCTTCGACGCGCTGCTGCGCCTGGCCGAACTGGAATCCGGGCGCCATCCCACTGCCGTCGCCCCGCTCGACCTGGGTGCCTTGGTGGCCGACGTGGCCGAAACGATGGAGCCGGTGCTGGCCGACCACGGCGGCGCGCTGCGCCTGGGCCGGGTGGACTCATCGGTGGTGCGGGCCGATGCCGGGCTGGTCAACCAATTGCTGGTCAACCTGCTTGAAAACGTGGCGACGCACACGCCGCCGGGCACCACGGCCACCTTGCGGGTGGAGCAGCGCGCGGAAGGCGCGATGGTGATCCTGGCCGACGATGGCCCGGGCCTGCCCCCGGCGGATCGCAGCCGCGTGGTGCGCCCGTTCGAACGCGGCCCGGAAACCGCCGGTCGGCGCGGCAGCGGGTTGGGCCTGTCGATCGCCCAAGCGATCGTGCGCTTTCACGGCGGCACGCTGGCCCTTGCCGACAATGCGCCGGGGCTGGAAGTGCGGATGATGTTTCCGGGGTGATTTTGAGGCTTGGGTGCCAGGCTGCACACCACCCCCAAAACATTCTCAATTTGCAATGTTGCGGGCAAATCATGCCAGGTGCGGAACTTGTCGCACAAATGTCATGGACGGTGCCTAGCGGGTCGGCAGGCGCAACGGGAATGGCCCGGCGCCCATGGGGTTTCACACGATGCGATTCTTCCGGTCTGCGGCCGCGCTGGCGGCTGTCTGCATGGTCGTGCCTGCGGCCCACGCGGCCGATCATGCCGATCCTGCGCCGCGCTGGCTTTCGGCCATCACGTTTGCGCCCGACCATGCCTTTGTCCCGCCGCCCGCGCCCGGGTCGCTGGAGGAAAAGCTCGATCTCGATCGCCTGCGCGCGCTGATCGCGGCGTCTTCGCCCGCGCGGATCACCCAGGCCGATTGGGATGGCGAGCACAAGGAGCCGGCGATCTTTGACAAGGCGCTGGGCAAGGACATTGCCACGCTGCCCCATACTTTGGCGTTGGCCAACCTGGTGCAGGACGAAGTGGAGCGCGTGGTCGCCGCCGCCAAGCATCATTTCCGCCGTGCTCGCCCGTTCATGGTCGATCCCGCATTGCCGCATTGCGGCAAGGGCGAACAGGCGCTCAAGGCCTATCCCAGCGGGCATTCCGCCTTTGCCTGGTCGGTCGCCTGGACCCTGGCGCAGCTCGCGCCCGACCGCGCTGCCGCACTGATGGCCAAGGCGCAGGATTACACGCTGAGCCGCGAGATCTGCGGCGTGCACTTTGCCACCGACGTAGAGGCCGCCCACGGCATGGCGACCGCCGCTGCCCAG
>NZ_KE148322.1:2522-5523 GCF_000410615.1 Novosphingobium sp. B-7
CCGCTGCCCAGGCCCTGCTTTCCGATCCCCGCCTTGCCCCGATGGTCGCGGCTGCCCGCGCCGAGTGGCCGGCGCACTGACACCCGATCCCCTTCTTCCTGATGATAAATTGAGGAACATCATGATCAAGCACCCCTTGCGCGGCGCCCTGCTGGCTGCCTCCAGCCTGCTCGCCTGCACGGCCCACGCCGCCGATGCCCCCGCCACTGCCGCCGCAGAAGCGGCCTCGGCCGCATCCGATCCGCAATCGACCACCGCCAACCAGACCGGCCAGGCCAACGACGCGCAGTCGCTCACCTCGTCCGACATCATCGTGACCGGCAGCCGCGCCGCGCAAGTGGCGCCGATCACTGCCTCGCTCACCACCACGCAGCCGCAGGCCGCGGTCAGCCGCGAATTCATCGACAACGCCAACGCCGCGTCGGATTTCAACCAACTGATCGCGCTGACCCCCAGCGTCAGCATTTCGGGCAGCAACAACGGCACCGGCTTTACCGAAACCAAGGCGACGATCCGCGGCTTCCAGGATGGCGACTACAACGTCACCTATGACTCGATCCCGTTTGCCGACACCAACAACCCGACGCACCATTCCACTGCGTTCTTCCCCACCACCACGATCGAAACCGTCGTGGTCGATCGCGGCCCGGGCAATGCCAGCCAGCTGGGCCAGGCCACCTATGGCGGCAACATCAACATGTATTCGCGCGCGGTGAGCGACCAGATGGGCGGCCAGGTCCAGGGCCTGCTCGGCAACTGGAACACTTTCATCGGCCGCGGCGAATTCCAGAGCGGCGCGATCGACAAGCTGGGCGGCGCCAAGTTCGTGCTCGCCGGGCAGTTCCTGCGTTCGGACGGCGCGCTGACCAATTCGCCGGTCAATTCCAAGAACCTGTTCGCCAAGGCGGTGATCCCGATCGGCACGGCCAACACGCTGACGCTGCTCAGCACGTGGAACCGCAACTTCTATTACCAGTCCGACCTGCAGAAGGGCGCCACCTGTGGCACCGGCGGCACGGCGCTGGCCGCCGGCACGCAGCTGACCGCCGACAACTGCACGCCCACCTCGCAGATCGGGCAATATGGCCTCAACTATGGCCTGGGCAGCGATCCGACCAAGCAGGATTACTGGAAGTACAACCGCACCGACAAGACCACCGATTTCTCGTACATCCGCCTGCAGAGCAAGCTGGCGCCTGGCCTGTCGCTCGACAACCGCGCCTATATGTATGGCTATACCAACAACACGCTGTCGGGGAACACCGGCTCGGTCCTGGCGTTGAGCGGCGCCGGCACGGTGGCTTCGCCCTACAAGACCACGACGGTGGCGGGCGATATTCCGGGGTACTACAAGCTAAACAAGTATCGCGTGCTGGGTTATATCGGCCAGGTCAATTATGATTTCGCGCTCGGCAAGATCCGCGTGGGCGGTTGGTACGAGCACGCCGATACCGACCGCGCGCGGTTTGACCTTGATCGCACCACCGGCATGCCGTCGTACAACGAAAAGTTCGCGCCGGTAACCGGCGTCGGCACGCTGCCCAGCGCGGCCTATGCCAACATCAACTACCTGCAATATTCCAAGTGGAACCAGTACCAGCTGTTTGCCGAGTTCGAGTTCCACCCGATCGAGGCGCTGTCGATCACGCCGGGCGTCAAGTACGTGCACTTCAACCGCTCGATCAGCGGGCCGGTCAACCAGAAGAGCCGCAATCCGATCGACACGGCCGCCACCTGGACCAAGACGCTGCCGTTCGCCACGATCAACTGGCAGGCCAAGGAGAACTGGTCGTTCTATGGCCAGTATGCCCAGGGCATGTACGTGCCTGACCTGTCGAGCTTCTACACGCCGTCGGGCACCTCGACCGACCAGGCCGTGCAGCAGCAGAACCTGGCCAAGCTGCAACCGCAGACCTCGACCAACTATCAGGTCGGCACGGTGTGGCACGGCAGCCACGTCTCAGTTGACGTCGATGGCTATATCATCAACGTCAACAACAAGATCGCGGCCGATACCTCCACCGGGGCGCCGTCCAACGCGCTCGTCAATATTGGCCAGGTGCGTTACAAGGGCGTGGAAGGCCAAGTCAGCTTCGTACCCGTCACCGGCCTGACGCTGTTTGCCAATGGTTCGTACAACTATGCCCATTCGGTGACGAGCGGGGCGCAGATCGCCAGCGCGCCGTTCTCCACTGCCGCGCTGGGCGCGTTCTACAACCACAACGGCACGCGCGTATCGTTCAGCCAGAAGTTCACTGGCCCGCAATACGCCACCGAAGCGACCGCCGGCGCCACTGGCCCGCGCAGCTATCGCATCGCGCCCTACAGCGTGGGCGAATTCGCCATCAGCCAGATGATCGCCAACCGCTTCCGCATTGGCGCGACGGTGTCGAACGTGTTCAACAACCGCGCGATCACCTCGATCGCCAATGGCAAGACCTATGGCGTGGACGACCAGTTCCAGTTCCTGGCGCCGCGCTCGTTCATGGTGGATGCGCGCATCACGTTCTGATCCAGCCAATGTTGCGCAATGGTCACTTTTCTTGAAGCGGTAGGGCGGTTACGCCGTGTTGCTAGGGAATGGCGATATTGCGTGAGGCTTCGCACCACCCCCAACCCCCTCCTCTAAAGAGGAGGGGGCTTTGCCCGGTACTCCCCCTCCTCTTTAGAGGAGGGGATCGGGGGGTGGTGCGCGGCCAAGCACAGAAATAGAAAAGCGAAAACAGTGAGGCGCAGACTATCCATTACCGCTGCCTTGCTCACCGCCACGGCTGGCTGCGCGCCGGTGCCGCCCGCGCCGGTAAACCTGCCGGCCCGCAGCGCAGCGCGGGTGGCCACGCAACTTGAAGAGCCAAAGCTGCGCCAGATCGCCCAAGGCATTGCCCCTGCCGCGCCGCATATGGCCGATGGCCTCGACCGGCTCGACCTCTTCGCCGCGATCCTGGCGCAAGACCCGCGCGTGGCCGAAGCGCGCGCGGCGGTGCTTTCCGCCCAGCGCGAT
>NZ_APCQ01000556.1:0-571 GCF_000410615.1 Novosphingobium sp. B-7
GTGCGAGACGATCCGACAGGCCCCTGCCGTCGATCTGCCTTTGCCCAAGGTGATGGCCAGCAGCGCGCTGCTCGCTCATCTGGTGGTCAGCCGCTTCGTTGACCATCAGCCCTGGCACCGCCAGTCGGTGATCCTGCGGCGGCAGGGCGTGAAGATTGATCGTGATGTGATGGGCCGCTGGGCCCGCAAGCTGACCTGGTTGATGGCCCCGCTTGGCGAGCGACTGCTGGCCCACATTCTCAAAGCCCCCAAGATCCATGGCGACGAGACGCCGGTCACCTTGCTGATGGGCGAAGATGGCAGTCACACTGCCTATTTCTGGGTCTATTTGCGCGATGGCCGCTCCAGCGGCGACATGACCCCGCCTGCCGTGGCCTTCCGCTTCACGACCGGGCGCGGCGGCGAGCATCCCGCCGCCCATCTTGCCGGATACGAAGGTTTCCTTCAGGCCGATGGCTATGGCGGCTACAACATCTTGTACCGCGATCCCGATACGAAAGCCCCGCGCCGCGTGACCGAGGTTGGCTGCTGGGCGCATGCACGGCGCAAGTTTACCGACATTCTGGCCAAG
>NZ_KE148323.1:0-348 GCF_000410615.1 Novosphingobium sp. B-7
CAGGCGCAGCGTGGCCTGTGCGGTGGCGGCGAAGGCAGCAGCGGGCACGGCGCTTTCAGCTTGCGCGGAACCCAGCACCAGCAGCGGCGCGCCACGGGCGATGCGGCCGGGCACGGCGCGCTCGATCACGGCATGGCCGGCGGTTTCGGTGATCACGATCGGGGTGATCATGCCTTTGACGCGCGGCGCCACGGTGCCCAGGTCCACGCTGATCAGGCGGTCACCGGCAGCCACGGTATCGCCCGCCTGCACATGGGCGACAAAGCCCTCGCCATTAAGGCGCACGGTTTCCAGCCCGATATGCATCAGCACTTCCACCCCACCGGCCAGGCGCAGCGTGATGGCGTG
>NZ_KE148323.1:694-5314 GCF_000410615.1 Novosphingobium sp. B-7
GCCACACCATATCGGCGCGCTGCCCGGTGGCCAGGGTGCCGATCTCGTCGGCCAGGCCCAGGAACGCGGCCGGCGTGGCGCTGGCCATGCGGCTGGCCATCGGCACGTCAGCGCTGGTCAGCGCCACCATCGTGCGCACCGCGCCCGCCATGTCGAGGCTGGAGCCGGCCAGCGTGCCGTTCTCGTCCTGGCACACGCCATCGGTCACGGTGATGGTACGGCCGTTCAACTCGAACGAACCGGCGCTCATCCCCACGCTGGGCATGGCGTCGGTCACCAGCATCAGTCGCTCGGTGCCTTTCATGCGCAGCGCGATTTCCAGCGCCGGCCCGGCCACGTGCACGCCATCGGCAATGATGCCGCACCACACCGCATCGTTGAGCAGCGCGGCGCCCACCATGCCCGGCGCCCGGTGCTGCAGCGGCGACATCGCGTTGTAGAGGTGCGTCACCCCGGTCAGCCCGGCGGCAAAGCCGGCCTGCGCCTCGACAAACGTGGCGTTGGTATGGCCCGCGCTGATGATCACGCCGGCCGCGCGCAGACGTTCCAGCGCCTGCGGTTCCACCTGTTCGGGCGCGATGGTCAGCATGACCTTGCCGCGCCGCGGGCGGCACAGTTCGGCCAGCAGGTCTTCATCCAGATGGCGGATCAGCGCTGGATCGTGCACGCCCTTGCGCACGGCATTGATGAACGGCCCTTCGATATGCAGGCCGACGATGCCCGGCAGGCCCTGGGCAATGGCGGCATCGACCACGTCGAGCGCTGCGGAAATCGCCGCCGGCGTATCGGTGATCAGCGTGGGCATCAGGGCCGTGGTGCCAAAGCGCGCGTGCGCCTGGGCAATCGTGGCCAGCCCTTCGACGGTGATATCGTTGTTGAGCAGGGCCCCGCCACCGCCATTGACCTGGCTATCGACAAAGCCAGGCAGCAACCAGCCGCCGTCGAGATCAACCACGGTGCCATCAACCGGCACATCGGTCGCAATATCCGCGATGCGCCCGGCCTCGATCTGCACCGTAGCCGCAGGAACGATGCGATCACCCAGCAGGATATGGCCGTTGGTAAACGCCAGAACGGTCATCGCGTGCGGGTCACTTTCGCCAGGAACGGAGGCTCGTCGGGATTGAAACCCCGGCTGATAGATAGCGCATTGACCATGCGATAAAAGCTCGCAATGCGCAGCAGCGGCGCGATCGCCTCGTCGGCGGCCACGGCGGGCAGCACGGTCAGGTTCGGCCCGGCGGGAACGGCTTCAGGCTCGGGCGTGGCCAGGAATACCTGCGCACCGCGTTCGGCGAAATCGGCGCAGACCTGGCGCACGTCGGCCCCGGCCTGGCCGCCGATGTCGAAACCCAGCACCGGGAAACCATCGCGCACGATCGCCATCGGGCCATGGCGCACTTCGGCAGAGCTGAACGCTTCGCCATGTAGGCCGCTGGTTTCCTTGAGCTTGAGCGCGGCTTCCTGCGCGATCGACAGGCCATAGCCGCGGCTGATCAGGAACAGGTTGGTGGCATCCTGCAGGCCGGCGCGGGCGGCGTCCCAATCCAGGGCAAAGCTTTCATCGAGCGCGGCGGGCAGGGTGGCCAGGGCCGCATTCAGCGCTTCGTCCTGGCTCCACGCGGCAACCAGCGCGGCAATGCCGGCCAGCGAGGTGATGAACGACTTGGTCGCCGCCACCGAGATTTCCGGCCCGGCGCACAGCGGCAGGGCCACATCGGCCATCTGCGCCAGCGGTGATTGATCGTTGTTGACCAAGGCCACCACCAGGGCGCCAGCGGCCTGATAGCGCTCTACCGTGGCGAGCATGTCGGGGCTGTGGCCCGACTGCGAAATGGCGATGCACAGCGGCGCGTTGCCTGTCGCGGCGCGCATCGGTGCATCATAGAGCGAGACGGTGGAGAACGCCGCCGAGGCAGTCGGCACGCCGAGCAGCGTTTCGATCATGTACTTGGCATAGGTTGCGGCATGGTCCGACGATCCGCGCGCACAGGTCAGCACCAAAGACGGCGGCGCCTGGCGCAGCCGCGCGCCAAGGTCTTCCAGGGCCTGGGCATTGTGGGCCATGAAGCGGGCAACCGCCGCGCCGGCCTCGGCCGCTTCGCGGTGCATCCAGGTGGCCGTGGCGCCTGCGCCCGGTTCAGGGGAACTTGTGGGCGTGATCAACTTGGCCTCCACGCAATAACCTTTCGGGTTGGTTGAACGATGGGATCGTGGTCTGTCGCGTGCCCTACCGGCAGCGCCGTGCAAGACAGGTTTGTTATACATGCCAGGCAAATGAGTGCAATGGTAGCAAATAGGTATTTTTTTGTCCTTGTGCCGTCTCCCGCACTATATGGCGAAAGCCTTGGTTTCGCTGCAAAGGGGTGGGGCCAAGCCGCTTTCGCATGCGTTGTCGAAACTCTGCAAAGCGCAGCGGCACAAGCGGCATTTTGTGGTAAGGCGCGCGACCTTATATAGCTGATTTATATAAATACCATGACAAATGAGCATGGGGGCTGGCGTCGTCCCGCATACGGTCAGCGGATCGCCAGCGCGGTTCTGCGGGACCAAAGGAGCCATCGTGCGCCGACCCAGTCGTGCAATCGGCCCTGCAATGGTATCACATGCAATTTGCCTGTTATGGCGGCCAGCGGAGTCTGAGGCGCCGTTCCGCGTGGCTTTCCGCAGCTCTCGCCCGCGCGCCGTGCGGGTGTGGAAACGATACCAATTTGCCGCCAGAATCATGGGCCTGGGCGATGCCTAATAACAGCGCGCCGCTTGGCTGCGTAGTCCGGCGCATCGCCGCTTTACGCCGCCTTCAGCGCGCCCCGCTAGATCATCGGGCCTGCCCAGGCATGGCAAAGGCGAGGATTTATGGCCGGCTCAACATTCTTCATCGGGTCGCTCGACCCCACATATCGCGACATCGCCCGGGTCGAGGCGGCGCTGGCCAGCGGTGACCTCGGTGCCCGGTTGGCGGTTCCGTTCGGCAATCGCCGCTCCGCCGTCCTGGCCGAGGCGATCAACCAGCTGCTCGACAGCGCCACTGCCCCTGCGCGCGATCTGGGCGCGGCGGTACAGGCCATGGCCAGCGAGCATGCACGCGGCGATATCGACGCGACCATCGCTGCCGATCGCTTCAAGGGCGAATTGCACCAGGTTGCCGGCGCGATCAACGCCATGGTGGGCGAACATATCGCCGTGAAGAAAAAGGCCATGGCCTGCGTCCAGGCGATCGGCGTGGGCGATTTCAACGCGCCGCTCGAAGCCTTCCCCGGCAAGAAAGCCTTCATCAACGAGGTGATCGAAACCCTGCGCGGCAACCTTATTGGCCTGATCCGCGACATGAACGCGATGAGCGCAGCGCACGACCAGGGCGATATCGATGTGGTCCTGCCGATGGAGCGGTATCACGGCGATTTCGCCACGATGGCGCAGGGCATCAATACGATGGTGGGCGAACATATTGCCGTCAAGAGAAAGGCCATGGCCTGTATCAAGGCGTTTGGCGAAGGCGATTTCGATGCGCCGATCGAGCAGTTCCCCGGCAAGAAGGCCTTCATCAACGACAATATCGAAGGGCTGCGCCGCAACCTGCGCGCGATCACCGGCGAGATCGGGCAGTTGATCAAGGCCTCCACCGCGGGCGAGCTGACCCGGCGTGGCGAGGCGCAGCGCTTTTCCGGCGATTTTGCCGGGCTGATCCAGGGCATCAACAGCATGCTCGACGCGATCCTGCTGCCCATTGCCGAAGGCAACCGCGTGCTCGCCAATGTCAGCGAGGGTGATCTGCGCGAAAAGGTCGAAATCGCCTGCGAAGGCGATCACCAGCGCATGAAGAACGCCATCAACGCCCTGGTGGACAATCTGCGCACCTTTGCCGGCCAGATCAGCGACGCCAGCGAAACCGTCTCGTCGAGCAGCCAGGAACTGGCCGCGAGTTCGCAACAGGTTTCCCAAGGCGCGGCAGAGCAGGCGGCCGCGAGCGAGCAGGCTTCTTCCGCGATGGAAGAGATGGCCGCCAACATCAAGCAGAACGCCGACAACGCCGCCCAGACCGAAAAGATCGCCCGGCAATCATCCAAGGATGCCGAAAGCTCGGGCGTGGTGGTCAGCCGGGCGGTCGAAGCCATGCGCACCATTGCCGACAAGATCGGCATCGTCCAGGAAATCGCCCGGCCGACCGACCTCTTGGCGTTCAATGCCGCGGTCGAGGCCGCACGGGCCGGGGAGCATGGCAAGGGCTTTGCCGTGGTGGCCAGCGAAGTGCGCAAGCTGGCGGAGCGCAGCCAGACTGCCGCTTCGGAAATCGGCGCGGTTTCTGCCGATACGGTCAAGGCCGCGACCGAGGCGGGCGACATGCTCGGCCGCCTGGTGCCCGATATCCGCCGCACCGCCGAACTGATCAGCGAGATCAGCGCCGCCTGCCGCGAACAGGATATTGGCGCCGGGCAGATCAACCAGGCGATCCAGCAGCTTGACCAGGTGACCCAGCAGAATGCTGGCGCCTCGGAACAGGTTTCGGCTACCTCGGAACAACTGGCCGAGCAGGCGGACGAATTGCAGGCCAGCCTTGGGTATTTCACGCTTGATGCCATCCCGCGCGCGGCACGCCCGGCCGGCGGCGCGCGCGGCGGC
>NZ_KE148324.1:0-2556 GCF_000410615.1 Novosphingobium sp. B-7
TGCAGGAAGGCTATCCCCGCGCCTGGTATGCCGGCACCACCTATGGCGGCGACCCACTGCTGGCGCGGGCGCGCATGGGCCGCGTGGTCGGGCCGGGCGCGCTGCTGCTGACCGGCGCGGTCGACCTGGTGTTTCCGCCCAATCCGGCCCCGGCCGCCATGCCGATCGGCGCGTGGAACGTGGTGACCGCAATCGACAGCCAGGGCGCGATCCAGGGCCATTATGCCAAGGCGCACCTTGTGCCTTATGGCGAATATCTGCCGATGCGTGGGCTGCTCACGCCGCTGGGCCTGTCGCGCCTGGTGGCGGGCGATTTCGATTACTGGTCGGGCCCGGGGCCGCGCACGCTGGATTTCTCGGCGCTGGGCCTGCCGCGCGTGGGCGTGCAGGTGTGCTATGAAATCATCTTTTCGGGTCAGGTGATCGACCGCGCCCACCGCCCGGATGTGCTGTTCAACCCGACCAACGATGGCTGGTTCGGCGCCTGGGGCCCGCCACAGCATCTCGCCCAGGCCCGGCTGCGCGCGATCGAGGAAGGTCTGCCGGTGCTGCGCTCCACCACCAACGGCATTTCGGCGGTGATCGATGCCCGTGGCGGCGTGCGCGCCTTTGCCCCGCAGCACGTGGCGAGCCGCATCGAAGGGCTGGTGCCACCCGCGCTGCCCCCTACGCCGTTTGCGCGAATGGGCAACATATTGCCGCTTTTGTGGGCTGCAGCGCTTCTTTTGGCCGCGCTGGTTGCCTCCCGCCGTCGCCCGCGCTAGAGGCGGCACATAAAGATTGCTTTATATCGGACCCTTTGCCCATGCGCAGCGATTACCTGTTCACTTCCGAAAGCGTCTCCGAAGGCCATCCCGACAAGGTGGCGGACCAGGTCAGCGACGCCATCGTCGACCTGTTCCTGAGCAAGGACCCCGAGGCGCGCATTGCCTGTGAAACCTTGACGACAACCAACCTGGTGGTGCTGGCCGGCGAAATTCGCGGGCGCGGCATCATGGATGCCAAGGGCGAATGGGCGCCCGGCGTGCGCGAGGAAGTGGAAGCCGTGGTGCGCGCCACCGTGCGCCGCATCGGCTATGAGCAGGAAGGCTTCCATTGGGAAAACTTCCGCTTTGAAAACAACCTTCACGCCCAGTCGGCGCACATTGCCCAGGGCGTCGATGCGGGCGAGAACAAAGACGAAGGCGCCGGCGACCAGGGCATCATGTTCGGCTTTGCCTGCGATGAGACGCCCGATCTCATGCCCGCGACGCTCGATTACAGCCACAAGATCCTGCAGCGCCTGGCCGCCGATCGCCATTCCGGCGCCGCGCCGTTCCTGGAGCCCGATGCCAAGAGCCAGGTGACCCTGCGCTTCAAGGACGGCAGCCCGGCGGCCTGCACCGCGATCGTCGTCTCCACCCAGCACAAGCCGGGCTATGACGAAGGCGCCAAGGATGCCGAACTCAAAGCCTGGGTGAAGCAGGCCGTGGCCGCGGTGATCCCGGCAGAGCTGCTGTCGGACCAGACGGTCTATCACATCAACCCCACCGGCAGCTTTGAAATCGGTGGCCCCGATGGCGACGCTGGCCTGACCGGGCGCAAGATCATCGTCGATACCTATGGCGGCGCAGCGCCCCATGGCGGCGGCGCGTTTTCGGGCAAGGACCCGACCAAGGTTGACCGTTCGGCCGCCTATGTCACGCGCTATATCGCCAAGAACATCGTGGCGGCGGGCCTGGCCAAGCGCTGCACGATCCAGGTGGCCTATGCCATCGGCGTGTCGCAGCCGCTGTCGCTCTATGTCGATACCCACGGCACCGGCACGGTGGACGATGCCACGCTGGAACGCGCGGTGGAACTCGTCGCCAAGCAGCGCCTGGGCGGGTTGACCCCGCGCGGCATTCGCGTGGGTCTGTCGCTCAACAAGCCGATCTATGGCGTGACGGCGGCCTATGGCCACTTTGGCCGCACGCCCGAAGGTGACCTGTTCCCGTGGGAACGCACCGACCTGGTGGATGATCTCAAGGCCGCACTGGCCTGACGCCCGACTTGCGCCCGCCGTCAGTTCAATAGCCGTCAGTTCATAAGGCGGCGGGCAGCACGTTCCAACAGCGGTTCATCGTCCAGCACTTCGCCCAGCACGGCCAGGGTGCCGTCGGGCATGCGCCGCACCATCACCAGCGAAAATTCGCGGCCATCGGCAGGAATGTCGGCCAGGCTGCGTGCCGGCAGGGTGCGCAGCGAGGCTTCGAGCGCGGCACGCGGATCGCTGCGCGCCTGGCCTTCCTCGCTGCGGCGCAGGCGGCGCTCGGCCGCGACCACGCCCTTGAGGCCGCCCGGCGTATTGGCCAGGAACCCGGCCAGTTCCCCGCGTGACAGGCCCAGGCGATGGGCATGGGCCAGGGCCGTGGCATATTCGGTCAGCCGCGTCTTGTCGTACTGCGCGCCGAACACCAGCTTGACCACCGGGATCAGCGGGGCGCGCGCCTGCATCGTCAGCCCGGCATCGGCGACCAGCGCGGCCAGATCATCGGGTTCCGCCTCTGCCGCCAGGGCAAAGTCCCAGGCGCGGCC
>NZ_KE148324.1:2696-7572 GCF_000410615.1 Novosphingobium sp. B-7
GAAACGCGTCTTGCGCAAAGGGATCGAGTGGCGGCAGATCGAGCGCGGGCAGAATTTCCAGCGCCACTTCGCCGAGATCGAGTTCATCGGCGTCTGGCCCGGCGTCTTGCGGCGCCAGGTTGCGCGGATCGCGCGTGCGCACGGGGCCATCAGCCCACTGGCCCAGCGAATCGGCCAGGCTGCCCCAAGGCTCGCCCGGTTCGGCACCGGCCGGCGCGGGATCGGCAAAGGCGGGCAGCGGTAGATCGGGGCGGGCGTGCGTGGCGGCACTGTCTGCGCCATCGCCCCCGCGTAGCGCTGTCACTGCCTTGCGGCGCGGCTTCTTCTCGCCCAGCACCAGGCCGATTTCGGCCATCAGCTCGTTGGTAGTCGCCTGGTCGGCCAGTTCCTTCCAGTTGATCACGCCAAAGATATAGTCGAGCGTGTCACCGCTGGACGAGAACGGCAGCAGGATGCCGCGATAGAGGATCGTGCGCCCGCGCTGGTTGGCAAATTCCGCCTCGAACCCGATCGGCGCCTCGTTGGCCACGATCTGCATGTAGTGATCGGTGATGCGCGACAGGATCGAGCGGCCCGGCACCTGGCTCAACCGCGTCAACGGGCCTTCGCCCGCGCAATCGGCCAGCAATACCTCGCCAACATAGGCGATGGCGGGATCATCAAGCCCAGCGTCGAACTGCAGCAGCACGGCATGATCGGCAAAATCGGGCCATTGCCCGGCCAGCAGCGGGCCGACCAGCGGCAGGCGGCTGTCGCCCAGCATCCCGGCCCAGAAGTTGTAGGCGCGCACCTGCATGCGCCGCTCGTCCGCGCCCATCAGCGGCGGCAGCGGCTGATCGACCAGATCGCCGTCGAGCAGGTCATCGTCGGGATCGCTGCCGGCAAACAGGCCCAAGGGGCCGGGTTCGTCGGCAAATCCGCGCATGCTGTCCATTACCAAGCCCTTCGTCACGCTCCTTGCCCCAGTCTGGCGCAACATGGTGAAGAAGCGATTAAGTTGCGCCGATGGGATTTCTGGGTGTTTGGAAGGTGTTGCCGGCGTTGCTGGCCTAGCCGCGCGCGGCGATGGCGCGGGCCTTGGCCAGCAGCCGCTCGGCCATGTCACGGTGCAGCAGTTCGGCCATCTTGCCGTTGACGCGCAGCGCACCCTGGCCGGCATTGGCGGGATCGGCAAAGGCTGCGACGATCGCTTCTGCCTCGGCCAGTTCGGCTTCGCCCGGCGCGAACACGCGGTTGGCCACGGGCAGTTGCGCGGGATGGATCAGGGTCTTGCCGTCAAAGCCAAAGGCGCGTGCCTGGGTGCATTCGGCCTCAAGCAGGGCAAGGTCATCGATCGCGTTGCACACCCCGTCGAGCACGATCAGGCCGTTGGCGCGGGCAGCCAGCACCGCCTGCGCCAGTAGCGGCACGAACGCGGCGCGGCCCGGCGCCTGGGCCATGCCGGTGTCCTTGGCCAGATCGTTAAGGCCCAGCACCAGGCCAGCCAGGCGCGTGGTGGCGGCGCAATCGGCGATCCGTTCCAGCGCCAGGGCGGCGCGCGGGGTTTCGATCATCACCCACAGCCGCACGTCGTTGGCAAAGCCGGCACGGTCCATCGCTGCCGACAGCGTCACGATATCGGCAGCGTCTGCCACCTTGGGTGCCAGCACGGCCTCAAGCGGCGCGGCGGCGAGGGCGGCCAGGTCATCGTGCCCCCATGGGCCATCGAGCCCGTTGCACCGCGCGATCAGGCGGCGATGGCCAAAGCCGCCGGCCTGCGCCTCGGCCACCAGGGCGGCACGGGCTGGCGCCTTGTGATCGGGCGCGACCGCGTCTTCCAGATCGAGCACGACCGCATCGCAATCGAGGCTGCGCGCCTTGGCGAGGGCACGGGCATTGCTGGCGGGCATGTAGAGCGCAGAACGCAAGGGGCGGGTATCGGTCACGGCATCAACCTTTGCGGGGGGCAGCGCCACGCGGCGCGGGTTCCTTGACGGTATCGACGCGGCCTTCCTCGCGCGCGGGCATCGGCACGAACAGGCGCAGCACGAGATTGCCGACCAGCCAGAGCGCAGCGGCATGGAGTGCGAAGGTCAGGCCACGCTGATCGGCGACCCAGCCCCAGACCCACGCGCCGACCGCCATCGAGCCGAACGTGATCGCCTGGTAGAGCGACAGGCAGCGCCCCAGGATGGCCTCGGGCGAGCGCAACTGCATGGCGACGTTCAGGCTGGTCAGCGCCGCGACCCAGCCCGATCCGCCGACAAAGCCGGCGACCATGGCGATTGGCAGGCTGTGGGCCTGGGCCAGCAGGAGCAGCGCGCCGATGAAGCCGACCGTTGCGCCGGTGATGATCACTTCTGCGCCAAAGCGGCGGCGCGCCTTGGTGATCCACAGCGCATTGACGATCGACCCCACGCCGAACGATCCGAGAATCAGGCCATAGTCCAGCTCGGTCCCGGCCAGGGTATCGTGCGCCACGGCGGGGATCAGCGCCTGGAATGCGCTGGCACCCATGCCGAACATCGCCCCACGCAATAGCACCTTGCGGATCGGGACGGAGCCGGCGCAGAACACCAGGCCCACCTTGATCGATTGCAGCATGGGCTGGCGCTGCGGCGCGCGCGCCTCTGGCCGCCAGCGCGCCAGCACCACCAGCATGCCGACATAGCTGATCGCATTGGCGGCAAAGGCCGCGCTCACGCTCAGGATCGAGATCAGCACCCCGCCCAGCGCCGGGCCGACGCTGCGCGCCAGATTGTTGGACATGGAATTGAGCGCGATCGCTTGGGGCAGATCGGCCTTGCCCACCTGCAACCGCACCGAAGCCTGCCAGGCCGGCTGGTTGATCGCGGTGCCCATGCCGACCATCAGGGTGAGCAGCAGCAGCGACAGCGGCCCCAGCGCGCCGCGATAGCCCAGCACCGCCAGCACGGCGGAAACCACCAGCATGGCGGTCTGTGCCCAGATCATCACGCGGCGGCGGTCAAAGTTGTCGGCAATCGCCCCGGCAAACAGGCCCAACAGCAGGATCGGCAGGCTGGACGATGACTGCACCAGGGCGATCAGCACGTGGCTGCGCGTCAACTCGGTCATCAGCCAGGCGGCCGCGGCCGACTGGATCATCGATCCCAGGTTGGAGACCAGGTTGGCCGTCCAGATCGCGCGAAACGCGGGATAGCGAAACGGCGCCAAGGCGCCGCCGGGCTGGGCCTCACCCGGTTGCAGATGGGAAGAAGAATCGCCCTGGGTCAAAGCAGATAGCGCATGCGGATCGACGTGGTCATCTGCGCTTCGCCCAGGGTAAAGGCCGCGGCCGAAAAGCGCGGCGGGCCAAACCGGATCGGCGCATCGCGCGAAAAGCCAAAGCCTTCGCGCGGCATCATGAACATCTTGTCGAGCCGGCCATTGGCGTTTTCATCGTGGAACAGCGCCACGGCATAGCGGCCGGGCAGCACGTGCTGGAACGCGATCACATCGTTTCCGGCGGCGGGCACGGTCTGGTGCAGCGCCTGCGGATCCTTTTCGCAATCGGGAAAGGTGCCCGGATCGGCGGTGAGGCAGGCCTGGATCAGCCCCTTGTGCGAACGCAGGCCGACCACGTCGACCAGCACCGTGGTGCGATCGGGCAGCACGGCGCCGCCCTGGCTGAGCGCGAGTGCGCCCAGCGCGAGCCCGCGCAGCGCTGCCTGGCGAATCGCCTGTGCCTTCACCGCACTTTCCTTTCCTGCCAGCCGGCCAGGCCAGCGTCCGTGCCGCAAAGGCGATCCCATACGCGAAAATAGAGGCCGTAGTTGCACCGATACCGCTCGTGATGCTGATGATGATGGCTGGCCGTTATCAGCCACTTCCCTGCCCGGGAATGAACCAGCCCGGCCGGAAAGATCTCCCAGCCCATGTGGTTGGTTACGCCCATCACCGTCATCACCACCAGAACGCAGGCGAGCACGCCGGCCTGGATTGGCACCACGAAGACCAGCGCGGGAATGAATAGGCCGACCACGGCCGCCTCGATCGGGTGGAAATTCATCGCTGCCCAGGCCGTGGGCGGGCGGCTGGCATGGTGGATGGCATGCACGCTGCGAAACACGCGTGGCCGGTGCATCCAGCGATGCGTCCAATAAAACCAGGTATCGTGGGCAAACAGATAGACCAGCAGCGATACTGGCATCCACCACAGCGGATAGGCATGGGGATCGGCATAGATGCGGGTCCACCCGTGCTGCTGCCAGCCCCAGGCGATGATTCCGGCAGGCACGCCATAGATCGCCGCCGACGCCAGGCTCCAGCCGATCTCGCGGCGGATCTGCGCCTCGAGCCCGGCATAATGGCCGGGCAGGCGCCGCTGGGTAAGCCAGGCAAACAGCCCGCTGGCCGCCACATAGCGCACCGCGACGATCGCGGTCATGGCGAGCGCCGACAGCAGCAGCGCGGCAAGCGTTGGACTGGTCATGCTTTTCCCGATCGGCACACGATGCGCCTGGCTGCCCCTATGCCAAGCCGGGCCGGCGCTGCCCAGCCCGATTTTCGCCCATGCAGCATAGACAAGGTGCCCTTGCCAGCGCGGGGCGGCGCGCCTAGATAACCGGAGCGATTCGGTCTGATTTTGCGCACGCCTGTCGAAACGGCGGAATCGGGCCGACCCCACCCACGGTTGCGAGCAGGTGCGATGCGATTGTCGAGCATGGCTGACTATGCCGTTGTCATGATGTGCGCTGCCGCGCGCCATTGCGGCTGCCACGCGGCCGATCGCCCCCTGCTCTCGGCCCAGCAGCTCGCTGCCGAAACCGGCTTGCCCGCGCCCACCGTGCAGAAGCTGGTCAGCAAGATGTCGGCCGCCGGCCTGCTGAAATCGGTGCGCGGCGCGCGCGGTGGGCTCAAGCTGGCGCGCCCGGCC
>NZ_APCQ01000568.1:0-1531 GCF_000410615.1 Novosphingobium sp. B-7
GATGCCGCGCCGCTGGCCGATCCGTCCGCACGGGTGGTCCCGGTCGATGCCGTGCTGGCCGATCCCGCCGCCGTGCTGGCCGACCTGGCCGCCGCGCCGGCCGCTGATGCCACGCCAATGCGCATCGTCGCCATCACCTCGTGCCCCACGGGCATCGCCCACACCTTCATGGCGGCCGAAGGGCTGCAACAGGGCGCTGCTGAACTGGGCCATGCCATCCGCATCGAAACGCAAGGCTCGGTGGGCGCCGGCACGCCGCTCACCGCGCAGGAAATTGCCGAGGCCGACGTGGTGATCATCGCCGCTGACCGCGAGGTCGATCGCGCCCGCTTTGCCGGCAAGCGTGTGTTTGCCAGCAACACCAAGCCGGCCATCACCGGCGGCGCCGCGCTGATCACCCGCGCCCTGGCCGAAGCCAACGTCCAGGCCGCCGCGCAAGGAAATGCCGCCGCCCCGGCCAAGGCAGAGCGCACTGGCCCCTACAAGCATCTGATGACCGGGGTTTCGTTCATGCTGCCTTTCGTGGTGGCGGGCGGCCTGCTGATCGCGCTGGCCTTTGCCCTCGGCGGCATTCACGCCAACGACGATGCCGCCGCCGGCACCCTGGCGCACACCCTGTTCGAGATCGGCGCCAAGGGCGGCTTTGCCCTGATCGTGCCTGCGCTGGCTGGCTATATCGCCTATTCCATCGCCGACCGGCCGGGCATTGCCCCGGGCATGATCGGCGGCATGATCGCGGCCAGCCAGGGCGCGGGCTTTCTCGGCGGAATCGTCGCGGGCTTCATCGCCGGCTATGGCGTGGACGCGCTGAACCGCGCCATCCGCCTGCCGCGCAACCTGGCCGGATTGAAGCCGATGCTGATCCTGCCGCTGCTTGGCACGCTGCTGACCGGGCTGCTGATGGTCTATGCCGTGGGCACGCCGGTGGCGGCGGTGCTGTCGTTCCTGACCGAATGGCTGCGCGGCATGCAGGGATCGAGCGCCATTGCGCTGGGCCTGATCCTGGGCGCGATGATGGCGTTCGACATGGGCGGCCCCGTCAACAAGGCCAGCTATGCCTTTTCCGTCGGCCTCATCGCCAGCCAGGTCTATACGCCGATGGCCGCGACGATGGCCGCCGGGATGACCCCGCCGCTTGGCATCGCGCTGGCCACGGTCCTGTTCCGCAACCGCTTTTCGGCAGAGGAACGCGATGGCGCCGGGGCCACGGCGGTGCTCGGCCTGGCGTTCATCACCGAAGGGGCGATCCCGTTTGCCGCGCGCGATCCCCTGCGCATGATCCCGGCTTTCGTTGCCGGGTCGGCGCTGGCCGGGGCCATTTCGATGGCGATGGGCGTGGAACTGCGCGTACCGCATGGCGGCGTGTTCGTGCTGCCGATCCCGGGCGCGGTGACCCACCTGGCCGCCTATGCCGTGGCGATCGCGGCGGGCACGCTCACCACCGCGCTGCTTGCCGGGCTGCTGCGCCGCCCGCTTGCCCAAGAAACCACGGCGCTGCCCGCCACCGCCTGAACCCTTTCACATGCGGCCA
>NZ_KE148325.1:0-1399 GCF_000410615.1 Novosphingobium sp. B-7
CCCGCCGCACCGCCGCCCTTGCCGCGCCATCGCCTGGTGGTGGACCGGGGGCCGTTCACCGTGGCGGGCGATCTGGCGCTGCTGCGCGACCAGGCGATCGACGTGGTGGTATGCAAGAACGCCGGCGGCAGCGGCGCGCAGGCCAAGCTGATCGCCGCGCGCGCGCTGGGCCTGCCGGTGATCATGATCGACCGGCCGTTCATCCCGCCACGCCAGAAAGTGCATGAGCCAGCGCAAGTGCTGGACTGGATCGCTCATGGCGCCACCCCGCCCGCGCTGCGCGGGGTGTAGAGCAGCGGGCCAGCGGCACGCGCCACGATCCGCGTCTGGCTCGATCCCACGATGACCACGGTGCGCATGTCGGCCATCTCGGGCCGCGCCTGGGCCAGCGAGACGATGCGTAGGTCTTCCTGCGGGGTGGAGACGGCGCGGGCAAACAGGATCGGCCGTTCCGTGCCGCAGCATGTGCGCAGCAATTCCAGCGCGCGGGCAAAGCCCTCTGGCCGCGCGCGAGAGCGCGGATTGTAGAGCGCCATGGCAAAATCCGCCTCTGCCGCCAGGCGCAGGCGCCGCGCGATCATGTCCCAGGGCTTGAGATTGTCAGACAGGTTGATCGCGCAGAAATCGTGGCCCAGCGGCGCCCCGGCGCGGGCGGCAGCGGCGAGCATGGCGGTAATGCCGGGCAGCACGTCGATCGCCACATCGTCCCATGATGCCGGGCCGCTTTCCAGCACCTCGAACACGGCGGCGGCCATGGCGAATACGCCGGGATCGCCCGATGAGACCAGCACCACGCGGCGGCCCTGCGCCGCCAGATCGAGCGCATGGGCAGCGCGTTCGCGTTCGACGCGGTTGTCCGACGGATGCAGCACCAGGCCGGGGCGCGGCGCCACACGCGCGACATAGGGGATATAGCCCAGCACATCGGTGGCGGCATCGAGCGCGGCGCGCACCTGCGGGGTGATCATCGCCTCGCTGCCCGGGCCCAGCCCGGCGATCGCCAATGTGCCCGTCATGGCCGGCGCCCCTGGCCGTGGATCAACAGGATCGAGAAATAGGGCGTGACGGCTTGGGCCTCGCCCAGCGGCGTAACCCGCTGGCCGGGCATGGCGGCATGTTCCACCAGCCAGGCCTCCCCCTCGCGCCCGGCGGCGGCCACCGCGCGGCGCAGCTTGGCGAGGTGCCGCCCGATCTTCATCACCACCAGGGCATCGGTATCGCGGATGCGGCGGGGCAGTTCCGCCCCGGGCAGGGTGGCCATGGCCACGGTGAGCACGTCATCGCCCCAGGTGATGGGCACGCCGGTGGCATTCCACGCGCCCGCCATCCCGGTGATGCCCGGCACCACCTGCACGGGCACCTGCCCCGCCAGGCGGCTGTGCAGGTGCATGAACGAGCC
>NZ_KE148325.1:1489-2651 GCF_000410615.1 Novosphingobium sp. B-7
GTGGCATAGAACGCGGCGAGACATGCGTTGTAGCGCGGATCGCTGACCGGGATTTCGGTGGTGACCGGGTATTCCATGGGAATTTCCACGGCATCGGCGCGCAGCAAGTCTGCCGCGATGCGCCGCGCCTGGCCCGGCCGCCCGGCCTTGCGGAAATAGGCGATGTGGCGTGTGCCGCGCACCAGCCGATCCGCACGCACGCTCAACAGGTCGGGCGCGCCGGGGCCCAGGCCAACGCCGTGGATCGTGCCAACCGGCGCAAGGACTGGCGCGCTCATTCCGCGTCGCTCGCCAAGGCGTTGATCGCGGCCACGGTGATCGCGCTGCCGCCCAGGCGCCCTTCGACGATGCAACACGACACGCCGTGCCACGCCCACAGCGCGGCCTTGGATTCGGCAGCGCCGACAAAGCCAACCGGGCAACCGATGATCGCGGCCGGGCGCGGGCAAGCCGGGTCTTCCAGCATGGTCAGCAGGTGGAACAGCGCGGTGGGCGCATTGCCGATCGCCACCACGCTGCCGGCAAGATGCGGTCGCCACAGTTCCAGCGCGGCGGCAGAGCGGGTGTTGCCCATGGCCTGGGCCAGGGCCGGCACTGCCGCATCATGCAGCGTGCACAGCACCGGATTGGCGGCGGGCAGGCGCGTGCGGGTGACGCCTTCCGAAACCATTCGCGCATCGCACAGGATCGGCGCTCCCGTGCGCAGCGCGGCGCGCGCCGCCGTGGCGAAATCGGCGGAAAAGCGAATGTGCGGCGCCAGTTCCACCATGCCCGCCGCGTGGATCATGCGCACCGCCACTGGCTCTTCGGCGGGTGAAAAGCGCGCCAGATCGGCCTCTGCCCGGATCGTGGCGAAAGACTGGCGATAGATGGCCGCGCCATCGGTTTCATAGACATGGGGCATTGGGCAGCTCCGCACTGGGGCAACTTGCAAACTGGTCGAGCGCTTGCTGGGCGGTGAGCGGCGCCTGGCACGGCGGCGCGCCAGCGGCGGCATCACGCGCCAGGTCGAACCGGCCATCGGCCCGGCCGGTGAGCACAAGATCGGTGGCGCGGGTGCAGGCACAGCCCTTGGCACAGCCCGATACGTGCAAGCTGCCGCGCACATGCGGCGCCAGGGCGATGGCAAGATCGCGCGTGGGCACATGGGCCTGCGGGCAGG
>NZ_KE148326.1:0-34828 GCF_000410615.1 Novosphingobium sp. B-7
ACTTTCGGATCGGGCTCTTAGTACGCCCTAATGGCACCATAATAACCTCAAGTCTCTGGTAACAACCACTGCATTGCCATTATTATAAAATCTATTGAATTTTATGCAAATTAAATAACAAATATGAGTATTATTACTTCTCCTACTGAATAACGAACTTCTGATAAATTCTATGGGATGAAATTAAGATTATTGACCCTCCTCCCGTTCTTAGGCCGCCGATAAATTAGATCCGGTGCCCTTATGGCCTTGGCGAGGGCTTGCAAACTCAGCGGGTGCCATCCCGCCAGGGCTGCCGTGCGGACGCACGGCGCTGTAGTCCGTCCGCCATGCCTCGATGATCCTTCCTGCGTCGGCCAACGACGGGAACAGGTGCTATGACGATGCCGTGTGACGATGCTGGCGCTATGGGGGTGCGGCGCTTCAAGGTATTCACTGTCGTAGGCCGCCGACGGGATTGACCGGCGGAAGTGAAGGCATCGATCGTGGTCGGGAGCTTTTCAGGCCACGAGACGGTTTGCGCGGTGGCGCGCCGGCATACGCTGAGCCCATCGCAACTGTTCACCTAGCTCCGGGAGCTGCGCAAGCAGTTCGAGGAGCGCGGTATGGCGCCGCCAGCGGCGCCGGCGCTCGAAGGCGAGTGCGGTCGAACTGGAGATCGACGGCGTGCTGTGAAGATCGGCCGTGGTGCTGATGCCGGCGTGATTGCTGCGGTGAGACTTAACGCATCAATCACAGTAGGTCGGGGTCCGGCTCAAGGCCGACCAGATGGCGCCCGACGATGACCAGGCGATTTTCGAGATCGAAAAACATGTGATTGCCGGCAGTATGGATGTCCCGCCAATAGCGCTGCAATGGTCGCGACTTGAATGTCGCGCTTCCGCCAGCGGCGGCGAGCAGCCGGTCAACCGCGTTCATGATCATGCGCCCGGCAAATGCTTCGTCGCCACGCGAGCGCAAGACCTCGTCCATCGCCGGACGGGTTCCCGCCTTGGCGTGATCGACAATGCCTTGCCAGTGCGCGGTGATCAGCGCACTGGCAGCGCGGATTTCCATATGGCTTTCGGCAAGCCGGATGAATGACAGGGGATTGTCCATCCGCAGCTTGCCGGTATGCGGGCGAATGCGTTTCTGCACACTTTCGCGGTAGGCAGCCAGGGCGCCATCCGCAGCACCGAGCAGTACGGCGCCGAAGTTGGCCGCAGTGGCCAGAAATGGCATCCGGAAGAGCCAATGGTCGTGCAGACCGGGTTCTGCTGGCGGCGCGAACATGCCTGGCCCCCAGCAGCGATGCTGCGGCACGAACACGTTGCGCACTTCCACCCGCTTGCTGCCAGTGGCACGCATGCCAACCGTGTCCCAGTTGTCTACGATATTGAAATCGCTGCGCGGGATCAGGCCAAGGTATGACACGCCCGGAATGCCCTCGACGCGAAATCCAAGCTGGGCCCAGGCAGCATGGTCGCAACCGCTGGAAAAGTCCCATGCGCCGGTAAGCAGATAGCCGCCCTCGGTCGGCTGCGCGGTGACTACCGGCGCGAACGACGAGCAGATGCGGGTGTCGGGCCCATCGGCCCAGATGTCATCCTGCGCCTGTTTGCCGTAATAGGAAATCCCGTGCGAATGCGTGCCAACCACACCAGCTATCCAGCCAGAAGCAGGGCACACCGCAGCGAGGCGCCGCACGCCGGCGAGGAATTCGATGAAATCGACCTCGTCGCCACCATACATTGCCGGCACGAGAGCGCGGAAGACACCTGCTTGGGTCAAGGCAGCGATGCTGTCGGGATGAAGCGAACTGCGCTCATCGCCTTGTGCAGCTGCGGCGGCGATCTGCGGCAGTATCTGCTCTATCCGTGCGCCAAAGCCATCGGTCGCGACGCCATGTGAATCTGGTGGCGGCATGAGCAGGGCGTGATTCATGGGGGCTCTCCTGAACGGTGGCACCGCGCTTCATCGCGCGTTGCGGGCCGCGTTTTGTCAGGAAGCCAGACTTCAGGAAAATCGTAAGGCGTGTACGGATACATCACGTAAAATGATAGATGCCGGCATGGCGCCAGCCTTCATGCCGCATGGTCATCCATCATGTGCAACACCCTTTCGAGCCGGGACAGCAGCCATTCGAGGCCAGGATCGGATGTCCGGTGACGATGCCATTGCGCAATTTCGACCACGGGCTTGAGCGCGAGGGGCAAAGGCAGAACCTTCAAAGGCAACATGCATGCAAACCGTTCGGCTTGGCGGCGGTGCATCACACCCATGTGCCTGCTGCCGACCAGTGCAAAAGGCACCATGGCGAACGAGGCGACCGACACCTCGATGCGGCGATGGATACCCATTTCCGCCAACTGCTTTTCATACACGGATGGGTGCGAAACGCCCCTGAATTCGGCACAGACATGGCCCATGTCGAGGAACTGGTCGAGCGTGATGCGATCGCCAATCGTCGGATTTCCGGCCCAACAGACAGCCCGCGCGTCATCCTCGAACAGCACGCGCCGCGGGTGTTCCGGCCTGGCGAAACTTTCGGCAACGATCAGAAGATCGATGTCGCCTCGCTCGAACATCTCCAGCGCACTAATATCAGGGGGAAGGAACTTGAAACTGATCCCCGGCGCCTCGTTTTGAACCTGCAGCGCAAGGTCGTGGCCAACGATCATCGCCACATAGTCCGAGCACCCCAGCGTGAAACACCGAACCGCGGTGGCCGGGTCGAATTCGGATGGGTTGGTAATGGTGGATCGCACCTGTAGCAGAATCGCGCGAATGGCAGGGGCAAGCTGCTGGGCCTTGCCGGTCAGTACCATGCTGCGGCCGTCTCTCGCCAGAAGCTCGTCGTTGAAATATTCACGCAGCCGCTTGAGCGCCCCACTGACCGCCGATTGGGTCAGGTTCAGGTGCTCCGCCGTGCTGGAAACGCTCTTCAATTCGATCAGCGCATCGAGCGTGACCAGCAAATTGAGATCCAGTTTGTCAAAACGCATCGCGCCACTCTCCCAGCTACGCGGATGCGTGCATCTAAGCCGGAACACCACATGCTTTTGCAACCCAAAGATGGGCGATGCCCAGCGGAGGGACGACGGCCGCCATATGGCCCGGCGCGGCTACCCGGCTCGGGAGCCGGGCCCGCCAATACCGAGCATTATCTGCATCGGCGCGCTGGTTCCGCTCAGATCGGATAATGGCCGGGCAGGGTTTCCACCGTGATCCAGCGGGTTTCGGTGAAGCTGTCGATGCCCTGGCGCCCGCCGAAGCGGCCATAGCCGCTGTCGCCTACCCCGCCGAACGGCATTTGCGCCTCGTCGTGCACGGTGGGGCCATTGATGTGACAGATGCCTGATTTGATGCGCTTGGCCAGCATCAGGCCCTTGGCCGCGTCGCGGGTGAAGATCGCGGCGGAAAGGCCGTAGTCGGTGTCGTTGGCCAGCTCGATCGCGTGGTCTTCGTCGCGGGCGCGGATGATGCCGACGACCGGGCCGAAGCTCTCGTCGCGGAACAGCTTCATGTCGGTGGTCAAGTTGTCCACCAGATGGGCGGGCATGATGACGTTCTGGCTCGTCTCGCCGCTGACGAGAAGGTTCGCGCCTTTTGCGACGGCATCTTCGACCAGGGAGAGGCAATGGGCGACCGTCTTGGCATCGACCACGGCGCCCAATGGAGTCTTGCCCCCACGTGGATCGCCAGCGGTCAAACTCTTGACCTTGGCAGCGAATTTCGCGGTGAATTGATCGGCCACGGCATCGACTACGATAATCCGCTCGGTGCTCATGCAGATCTGGCCCTGGTTGAAATAGGCGCCGAACGCGGCGGCCTTGACCGCCTCGTCAAGGTCGGCGTCGGCGCAGACGACGAATGGCGCCTTGCCGCCGAGTTCGAGCAGGCACGGCTTGAGGTTTTCAGCCGCACGTTTGGCGATGATGCGGCCCACCGCCGTACTGCCGGTGAAGTTGATGCGCTTGACCTGTGGCGCGTCGATCAGCCCGCCAACGACATCGGCAGCATCCTCGGGTCGGTTGGTGACGACTTGCACCAACCCTTCCGGAAAGCCGGCAGCGGCAAAACTTTCGATGATCAGCGTGTGGGTGCGGGGGCATTGTTCCGACGCCTTGAGGATCACACCATTGCCGCAGGCCAGCGGCACGGCAATCGCGCGCACGCCCAGAATGATCGGGGCATTCCAGGGGGCGATGCCGAGGATGACCCCGACCGGCTCCTTGAGCGCCATCGCCAGGCAACCCGGTTTGTCGCTGGGAATAACCTCGCCCGCGATTTGCGTAGTGAGGGCCGCTGCCTCGCGGATCATGCTGGCACCCAGCATGTGGTTGAAGCCCGCCCAGCCAGCGGTTGCCCCGATCTCGGCCATCATCGCGGCGATGAAATCATCCTTGCGCGCCACCAGGGCATCTGCTGCCTGCATCAAAACCGTGCGCCGCGCATTGGGGCCCATCGCGGCCCACGCGGGCTGTGCGGCCGCTGCGGCCGCAGCAATTGCGGGCACGTCGGCTGCTGTCATCGCGCGCGCCGTTGATGCCACTTCGCCGGTGATCGGGTTCAAACGGGTAAAGGTCACCAGATCTTCTCCTCAAACTTTCCGGCTGACAGCTTGGGGCATAATTAGTTTGTCGTCAAACTAAAATGCTGTATCAGCGCGCCAAGGCCGTGAACGAATCGACGGCCTGGAGGAGAGCAAAAATGAGACTTGCAGGGATGGATGCACGGATATCGGCGAGCGTGACCGCGATGATCGTAGCGGGACTGTGGGCCGCGTCGGCGCAGGCACAAGCGGCAGACCAGGTGCCGGATCAGGCGGCCAAGGATGCGGCCGTGGCGCAGGAGATTGTCGTGACCGGGTCGCGCGTTGCCAGCAATGGCAATGCCCAGCCAACCCCTGTTACCGTGATGTCGGCCGACCGCCTGCAGGATGCCTCGCCGCGTGGCCTGGCCGAAGGCGTGCTGTCACTGCCCAGCTTCAACGGGTCCAACTCGCGGACGGCGGGTGGTGCGGCAGCCAACGCCGGGCACAGCTACCTCAACCTGCGCGGCCTGGGCACCAACCGCAATCTCGTGCTGCTCGATGGCCGCCGCTTCGTGTCGACGCAAGATGCCGGCGCGGTCGACATCAACCTGTTCCCGCAGTTGCTGATGAAGCGCGTGGAAGTCGTGACCGGTGGGGCGTCGGCGGCCTATGGTTCTGACGCCATCGCGGGCGTTACCAACTTCATCCTCGACGATCGCTTTACCGGGCTTAAGGGCCTCGCCTCGCAAGGCATCAGCCGTTACGGGGACAGCAAGACCACCCGTCTCTCGCTCGCCGGCGGCACGTCGTTCCTGGATGGCAAGCTGCGCGTCGTTGCAAGCTTTGATTACACCAAGGACACTGGCGCCCAAGGCTACAACATCGGCGGCAAGAACCGCGCGTGGCAGCGTCTTGGCAGCTTCCTGGTCAACAACCCCAATGTGTCGCCAGCCAATCCGGCATCGCCCACCAACCCCACGCTGATCGTGGCCAACAACGTGGTGTTTCCCTATGCCACCACGGGCGGTCTGATCGTGTCGGGCCCGCTGGCGGGAACGCAGTTCCTGCCGAACGGGGCAACCGCGCCGTTCACCTTTGGCACGAACCGCACGTCGGGTTCGATGTCGGGCGGGGATGGCGCCAGTCCGGTTGGAACCGGCACGCTGGAAACGCCGCTGGATGCCAAGGTGGGCTTTGTCCACGTTGCCTATGGCGACAAGGACAGCGTCGAGGTGTTCGCCGAGGGCAACTATGCCCATACCTACATCACCAACAATGCCGGTGCCAACAGCTATGGCGTGAACGGCACGGCTTACACGATCTTTGCCGACAATGCCTATCTGCCGGCCAGCATCGCCTCGCAAATGGCGCCTGGCAGCAGCTTCAAGATGGGCCGCTACAACATTGACCTTGGGGTCTACCAAAAGCAGGTCGAAACCGAGGTGGTGCGCGGCGTCATTGGCGCGCGGGGCCGCATCGGTGCCAACTGGAACTGGGACGCCTATTTCCAGCATGGCCGCACGCAGGGCAACTTTACCGCCGCCAACGGCATCATCACAGCCAATCTCTACAACGCGGTTGATGCGGTGGTGAACCCGGCCACCAACCAGATCGTCTGCCGCTCGACGCTCAGCAATCCTGGCAATGGCT
Organism: Novosphingobium sp. B-7; assembly: GCF_000410615.1. Classification (NCBI taxonomy): domain Bacteria; kingdom Pseudomonadati; phylum Pseudomonadota; class Alphaproteobacteria; order Sphingomonadales; family Sphingomonadaceae; genus Novosphingobium; species Novosphingobium sp. B-7. The sequence goes on from NZ_KE148326.1 coordinate 6,167, forward strand.
GCGTGCCCATCAACCTGTTTGGCGCCGGCACCCCGTCGGCCGCGGCGCGCCAGTATATTGCCGGCAATGCCTATGCCAACCAGACTGTCACGCAGGATGTACTGGCGGCCACGCTGCGTGGGTCGCCGCTGGAACTGCCCGCCGGCAAGGTGCAGGTGGCCGTGGGCGCCGAACACCGCCGCGAAGGCCTGAAGCAAGTGGTGCCCTCGCTCGCCACCATCACCCAGACCGGCAATGGCGCGCAAGGGTTTCCCGGCAGCCTGCTGGGCACCCAGGGCGGCTATTTCCTCGGTAACTCCTCGCCGGTCAATGCCAGCTATCTGGTGGACGAAGCCTTTGCCGAAGCACAGATTCCGCTCCTGGCCGACAAGCCTTTTGCCAAGTCACTTGAACTGAACGGCGCGGCCCGCGTCACGCACTATTCCAACGCCGGCACGGTGTGGACCTACAAGGCGGGCCTGGTCTATGCGCCGTCAAGCGATCTGCGCCTGCGTGCCACGGTCTCGCACGATATTCGCGCGCCCAACCTCGGCGAACTTTACCTGTCTCAGGCGCAGACGATTGCCACGGTAATCGATCGCCAGAATGCCAATGCCTCGGCGACGGCGACGATCCAGTTGCCCGGGAACCCCAACCTGAAGCCGGAAAAATCGAACACCATCACGATCGGTGCGGTGCTCACCCCCAGCTTCTGGCGCGGTTTCAGCGCATCGGTCGATTATTACGACATCAGCATCAATGGCGCGATCACCCGCCTCAGTAACCAGCAGACGGTGGATGAGTGCGCCGCGGGCAATGCGGCCCTGTGTGCGCTGATCACACGCAATGGCGGCGCCATCTCGGTGATCTCCACGCCCAATCTCAACCTTGCCACGTTGAAGACGCGCGGCTTCGATGTCGAAATGAACTATGGCTTTGGCATCGGCACGGTGTTCGGCCAGCCGAGCCGGGTTTCGCTGCGGGCGCTGGCGTCCTACGTCACCAAGCTGCAAACCACGACGCCGGGTTCCGCGCCGATCGATCGCGCCAGCCAAACGCCCTTTCAGGGCACGGCCAGCGCCGATATCGACCTTGGCCGGCTGAATGTGCTGGTGCAAGAACGGCTGATCGGCAGCCGCGCGATCGACAGCACCTATACGCCCTCGTTCGTGGCCAACAACCATATCGGCGCGGTGTGGTATACCGACCTCAATGTCACCTATCACCTGGGCGGCAAGCTGGAGGGGGTCGATGTGTTTGCCTCGGCCAACAACCTGTTTGACAAGGCCCCGCCGCTGGGTGCCACCACCTTTGGCATTGCCCCGTCTTCCACCCTGTCGCAGTTCTATGATGTCATCGGGCTCTATATGACCGCCGGCATTCGCTTCAAGTTTTGACCCTGTTGGCTGGCGCCCTTTGTGGCGCCAGCCTTTTTCGCATGGGGAGCTTCGACCATGACCAAGATTTCAATCGCCAGTCTCGCGCTGGCCGGCGCGATGGCGCTGACCACAGTGGCCCCCCTGCAGGCCGCGCCTGCCGCATCGTGTGACCGGGCCTGCCTGATCGCGATGATGGAAAGCTATATCGACGCCATTCCCACGCACGATCGCGCTGGCCAGCCCATCGCGGCCGGCGCCAGGGAAACCGTCAACGGCCGGGTATCGCCCGCCCAATCGGACTATTTCTGGAAGCTGGTGGACGGTATCACCTATCGCCAGATCCTGGCCGATCCTTCCACCGGGCAGGTCGCCATGCTGGGCGTTGCGACTGAGGCGGGTGGCCGCGGCGCCTATTGGCTGCGGCTGGCGGTGAAGAATCGCCAGATCACCGAGATCGAGCAGGTGATCGGCGACCGGCCTGCTGGCGGTGTGCCGGGCCTTGCCGCGCCCAACCCCTATTTCGAGCAGATTCTGCCGGAGCAGAGCCGTTCCACCCGCGCGCAACTGATCGCCATTGCCGACAGCTATTTCGAGGGTTTGCAGCGCCACGATGGGGCTGGGGTGCAGTCTGCCCTGGGGTGCCGGCGCTATGAAAACGGCAACCAGACCTCGCTCAACCCGCTGGGCAACACCTGGGCCTGCAACGTAATGAGCGACTACACCTACATGGACAAGATCAAGGAGCGCCGCTTCCCCATCGTCGATGTGGAACGCGGCATCGTGGTCGGCGCCATGGTGATCGAGGTGTCAAAGCCCAAGGCCAGCGCCGCGATCACCGGGGCCGTTCCCGGCGGCCCGCAGTCCGTTGTGCCGCTGTTCAGCCGCCCGCACGACACGCTGATCCAGGAGGTTTTCAAGATCGCCGACGGCAAGATCCAAGAGATCAACGTGATCCGCCAGGACATGCCCTATCAGTGGGGCAGCGGGTGGTGATGGCCCTTATCCGAAAGACGCCGGCATGAAGATCATGGTTGTGGGGGCAGGCGCCATGGGCACCCTGTTTGGCGGGCGCTTGGCCCGGGCCGGCCATCAGGTGGTGTTCGTCGATACAGACCCCGCGCGGGTCGCGGCCATTGCCGCCAATGGCGTCTGGGAAAACGACATCCCCGCCCGTTGCGCGGCGGCGTTGCCCGGCGTGGCGCAGGGTGAGACTGATCTGCTGATCCTGTTCACCAAGGCCCAGCATACCGCCGCTGCCATGGTACAGAACGCTGGCGCGTTGCGCCCCGATGGCCTGGTGCTCACGCTGCAGAACGGCCTGGGCAACGGTGTCGCGATTGCAGGCGTTGTCGGCGCTGATCGAGTGCTGGTGGGTATTACCAATTGGCCGGCCGATTTGCTCGGCCATGGGCGCATCCACGTGGCGGGCCATGGCATGGTCAAGTTCTGGAGCCTGACAGGCGCGGATACCCCCGCCATTCACCGGGTTGCCGCCGCATTGGCCGAGGCGGACCTTGGCGCGAGCGCCGAGCCTTCGGTCAAGGTCGCGATCTGGGAAAAGGTGATTTTCAACGCTGCGCTCAATGGTATCTGCGCCCTGACGCGGATGACAGTGGGCGAGGTCGGTGACTTCGCGCCCGCTCGTGATCTCGCGTTGCAGGTGGTGGCGGAAGGAATCACCATCGCGCTGGCCAACGACGTGGCGGTCGACGGTGAGAGAGTGCGCCAAGCCGTTGCCTTTGCCATGACCCATCACCGCGCCCACAAGCCGTCCATGCTGCAGGATGTGGAGGCCGGCCGCCCCACCGAAGTCGATGCCATTCAGGGTGGTTTGCTGGCCGCAGCCCACCGCCACGGCATGACGACGCACGCACTTGCCCATTGCACCGCGCTGTTGCGCAGCATCGACCACATCGTTCGGAGTTCGTGATGTACACCACCGCCACTGCCTTTCTGGAAGCCCTTGTCGAGCAAGGCATCACGCACGCGTTCGTCAATCTGGGTAGTGATCATCCGGGGCTGGTAGAGGCGATCGCCGAAGCGCGCGCAAACGGGCGGGCCGTTCCGACCATCGTGACCTGCCCGAACGAGATGGTGGCCTTGACCATTGCCCATGGCCATACCCAGATTAGTGGTCAGCCGCAGGCTGTCATCATCCACGTCGAATGCGGGACGCAGGCCCTGGCTGGCGCGGTGCACAATGCCGCCAAGGCGCGCATTCCGGTGCTGATCTTCGCCGGTTCTTCGCCCTTTACCCAGGACGGGGAAATGCTCGGCAGCCGCAACGAGTTCATCCAGTGGATTCAGGATGTCCACGACCAGCGCGGGCTGGTGCGCGGCTACATGCGCTATGACAACGAAATCCGCACCGGCGCAAACGTCAAGCAACTGGTTCATCGCGCGATGCAATTTGCCAGGTCTGACCCCAAGGGCCCCGTCTATCTGATGGCCCCACGCGAAGTGCTGGAGGCGCCGTGCGAGCCGGTAAGCGTGGACATGGCACGCTGGCAGCCGGTGACGCCCTGCGCGCTGGCAGCGCAGGATGCGCGCTTTCTGGCCGAGCGGCTGGTCAAGGCGAAGCGCCCGTTGATCGTCACGTCCTATCTCGGCCGTAATCCGGCAGCGGTTGACGTGTTGGCGGCGTTGTGTGCCCAGGTGGGTGCGGGCGTGGTGGAATCGGTGCCCAGCTACGTCAACCTGCCGCACAACAACCCGTTCTATCTTGGCAACTACTGGAACAATCCCGAGCAGAACCCCGATCTCGCCGCTGCCGATCTGGTGCTGGTGGTAGACTGCGACGTGCCGTGGATTCCGATCAAGAACACCCCGTCCGAAGCGGCCGAAATCTATCACATCGACATCGACCCGCTGAAGGAGCAGATGCCGCTATGGTATATCGAGCCGCACCGCAGTTTCCGCGCTGATGCCGCGCAAGCCTTGCAGGCCATCGGCGATGCAGCAGCGGCACTGGACACGGATGCCGCTGCCTTGGCCGAAAAGACCGGGCACTATGCCGCGCGCAGTGCTGCGCGTCGCGCCCGCGTCGCGCAGGAAGTGTTCGCGGGCGAGGGGCTGACGATCGCCCGCCTGATGGCGGCCCTGCGCGAGCAGTTCGATGGCCAGACCATCGTGATGAACGAAGGCATCACCAATTATCAGCCGGTGTTCGATCATCTGGCCCCCGTGCGTGCTGGCAGCATGTTTGCCAGCGGCGGCGGATCGCTGGGCTGGAACGGCGGCGCGGCAATCGGGGCAAAGCTGGCCAATCCCGAAGCGACGGTGATCGCCGTGTCGGGTGATGGCTGTTATATGTTTACCGTGCCGTCCAGCGTGCACTGGATTGCGCGCCGCTATGCCACGCCTTTCCTGCAAGTGGTGCTGAACAATGACGGCTGGAATGCGCCGCGCCATTCAGCGCTTGCGGTTCATCCCGATGGGCATGCCAGCAAGGCCGCCGACCTTGATTTGAGTTTTACGCCAGCGCCTGATTACGGCGCGATTGCAGCGGCATCGGGCGGTGCGGCCAGTTTCGTCGTGGACCGCGAGAGCGACCTTGCCACCGTGCTGGGCGACGCTTTCGCCGTGTTGAAGAACGAGCGCCGCGCGGTGGTCGTCGAGGCGAGGCTGGGCTGATGGCGTTGGGAGAGGCGCCTTCGTCCGTTGCGGGGGTAATTGATGACCGACCCTGGGGCTGGCGGCAAAAGCTGCTGCTGGCGCTGGTGTCGCTCACCATCCTGCTGGATGGGTTTGACAACCAATCCTTGGGCTTTGCCTTGCCCAGCCTGATGAGGGATTGGGGCCTGCCCAAGGCGGCGCTGGGCAGCGCGCTGGCGGCTGCGCAGGTTGGCATGTTGATCGGGGCGATCAGCGGCGGCGTTGTGGGCGACAGGTTCGGTCGCAAGGCTGCCCTGGTGGCCAGCACGACCTTGTTTGGTGCGGGCACCTTGCTGATCGGCTTTGTCCACACGCCGCTGCAACTGGCAGGCTTGCGATTTGCCGCCGGCCTCGGGCTGGGGGCGGCTTTCCCCACTGTTGCCGCGCTGGCCGCAGAATTTACGCCGGCGCGCCATCGCAGCCTGGCGGTCATCCTCTCGATCGTCTGCGTGCCGCTGGGCGGCGTGGTTGGCGGCATGGCGGCATCGGCGATCCTGCCCGTGATGGGCTGGCAGGCACTGTTTGTGCTGGCCGGCGCCTGCACCTTGGCGCTGGCACTTCTGCTAATGCTGGCGGTGCCGGAATCCGTGACGTTCCTGCTCTCGAACGGCGCGAGCCCCGCGGTTGTCTTGCGCAGCCTGCGCCGGATGGGCCTGGGCGATGCGGTTTTGCCCGAACGCGCCGCAGCCCGATCGCATGGTGCTGCCGCGCCGCTGTCGGCCGTCTGGGCCCCGGCGTTGCGCGCCGACAGCATGCTGTTGTGGGCGGCGTTCTTCTTTTCCCTCGTGTCCGTCTATGCCGCGTTCAACTGGCTGCCCACGCTGCTGGCAGAGAGCGGTCTGAGTGTGGCGCAGGCCGCTGAAGGTCTGGCGGCGTTCAACATGGGCGGGGTTGTCACAGCCCTGCTGGGGGGCGCGTTGATGGCCCGCTTCGGCTCGCGCTGGGTGATGGCGGCGATGGCGCTGGTGGCGGTTGGCGCGGCTGCGACCCTGGCCTTGCTGGCCAATGTACACCTGCCGCTTGCCGCGACATTCGCGCTCATCGCGATCGAGGGCGGCTGCGTGAACGGGGTCCAGACCAGCCTCTATGCCTTGGCGTCGAACATCTATCCGGCGCCAACCCGCGCGCGTGGCGTGGGCATGGCAACCGGGATTGGCCGGCTTGGCGCGATTTCCAGCGCGTTGCTGGGGGCAGTGGTGGTTGGCGCGCTCGGCATGGCCGGCTTTCACTGGGCGATCGCAGGGGTGATGGTGGTGGTGTTGGCAGCGATTGCCCTGATCGTGCGCCATGTGCCATCCCGGTGATTGCTCGGCATTTCCGCCAAGCTTGACTCCGCCGTGCCAGCCGTGCGACCGATCCGGACCGTTTGCCGGATTTGGGACCATTGATGCCGCGATGTAGTTGCTGTCATGTTGATTCGGCGCTCGTTGTGCGGGTCACGCCAGCGGTGGTCCATGGCCGGTAAGAAGCGGCGCGGTGAAGCGGCCGTAGCTACCGAAGACAGGCAATGGACGCGCGGGCTCGACGACGTCATCGCCTATCATCTGCGCCGCGCGCAGGAGGCATCGTTTGCCGCCTATTCCCGCAGCATTGGCGAAATCCGCATCTGGCCGGGCTGGTATGCCCTGCTGCGGATCATTTACGACAACCCCGGCATCAACCAGACCGAACTGAGCGCGGCCAGCGGGCGCGACAAATCCACCCTGACCGCGTCCTTGCGTGAACTCGGCAAGGCAGGGCTGGTCGAGCGCGAGCGCGACGAGATCGACCGCCGCAATTTCCGCCTCAAACTGAGCGCGGCTGGCGAGGCCCAACTCGCCGAGCTGGAACTCAAGGCAGCGGCCCACAACGCCAGGATCGACAGCATCATCGGGCCAGAGCATCGCGATCTGTTCCTGGCGCTTCTCAAGGAACTGTCAGCCCGGCTCTGACCAGATCGCGCTGCGTGGGTCGATCGGAGTTGCACGCTATGCACCACCGCATTGGGCCAAACGGCCCTGGCAATGCTTGCTCTCACTTGGCGGGGCAGTGCATGTTTCTGGTGTTTCATAGTAAGCGCCAACGGAGGGCGGCGTTGACGCGGCGTCGGGCTGCCGCGCAGCAGCGCTTGTACTTCATGCCCCAGCCGCGTTTCGACCTGTCTTGCCAGTCTGCATGGCGCGGAGAGCGGGTTTCTTGTCCTCGCGCATGAGCGCGAGCTTGCGCATTCCAACTAGGGCGCAGGGTATGAGGGCTGCGTGCTCATCGCGGATTGTGTTGGCGTCGTCGCGTTCATCGCACGGCTCGCCGATGTCCATGAAGCCGGTGAACAGGGCAACGAGCGTGGCGGTTCGTTCGTCCTCGGCGATCACCGACCAGTAATCCGGCGCCAGCTTCATGGCGCTCCAGAAGCCCCTGCCCCAGGTCCTGACCTTACGTGGTCTGGCTTCTGACCCGGCTCGCAGAAGGCGGGGGAGAAGCCTGGCCAGCCTTTGGCGAAGCTTGCCTCGGTAGCCTTGTGATGGGCCAGGACCGTAACAAGGCCCTGCTCGATCCGGGCAGGATCGACCGCAGACCGTTCTCGCCACAGACCCATATCCGCCTCTCTGGACAGCGATCGCGGCTTCGTCCGCGCCCGCGAAGCCGCGATCGCAAGAGTTCAAAATGACGCGATCGTCGGAGGAATATGTCCGGCTTCTGCGGATCGCCGAGGTGAAGCGATGCGTGAGCATCGGCAAGAAGCGGATATACCGGCTTATCAAGCGGGTGGATTTTCTTTTCACATTAGCACTTTTCAGCGCTTGCCGGTATTCCGCTCAGACACGCTCTAGCAGAACCGCCAGCCCCTGCCCCACGCCGATGCACAGGAACGCTAGGGCATAGCGGCCCTGCTTGCGGTGCAGTTCCTCCACTGCGGTCATCGCGATCCGTGCACCAGACATGCCCAGTGGGTGACCCAGCGCGATCGCCCCGCCGTTGGGATTGACGCGTGGATCGAGCGGATCGATGCCAAGATCGCGCAAGGTAGCGATCGCCTGGCTGGCAAAGGCTTCGTTCAGTTAGATCACGTCGAGTTGGTCGATCCGCAGCGCGTGGCGGGCCAGCACCTTGCGCGCCGCCTCGATCGGGCCGACGCCCATGATGCGCGGCGCGATGCCGGCGGCGGCCATGCCGATGACGCGGGCGCGCGGTGTCAGGCCATGCGCAACAGCCGCTGCCTCTGTCGCAACGAGCATGGCTGCGGCGCCATCGTTGAGGCCCGATGCATTGCCCGCCGTCACCGTCCCGCCAGGCTTCACAACGGGCTTGAGAGCGGCGAGCGCTTCCAGCGTCGTGGCGCGCGGATGCTCGTCTGCATCGAACAGGATCGGCTCGCCTTTGCGCTGCCGGATCGCCACGGGCACGATTTCGGCGGCAAAGCGCCCGCTGGCCGTGGCGCGATGTGCCTTTTCCTGGCTGGCCAGGGCAAAGCGGTCCTGGTCCTCGCGGCTGATCTGCCATTGCTCGGCGACGTTCTCGGCCGTCTGCGGCATGGTATCCACACCATAGGCCGCCTTCATCGCGGGGTTGATGAAGCGCCAGCCCAGCGTGGTGTCCTCGATCTTCTGGTCGCGCGCGAATGCGCTATGCGCCTTGCCCATGACGTAGGGCGAGCGCGTCATACTCTCGACGCCACCCGCGATGAGGAAATCCGCGTCCCCCGCACGGATCGCCTGGGCTGCCATGCCCAGCGCGTTGAGACCGGAACTGCACAGCCGGTTGACGGTAACCCCCGGCACCGTTTCGGGCATGCCCGCCAGCAGCACGGCCATGCGGGCCACGTTGCGATTGTCCTCGCCCGCCTGGTTGGCACAGCCAAGCAGCACATCGTCCAGTTCCGCCCAGTCTGCCCCCGGGTTGCGCGCCATCAGCGCCTTGAGCGGCACAGCCGCCAGATCGTCGGCGCGGATGGTGGCAAGCGATCCGTTGAGCTTGCCGATGGGGGTACGGATGGCGTCGCAGATGAAAGCATCGGGCATGCGGTATCAGCTTTCCAGAAAGGCGGCGATGGTCGCGGCCAGCGGCTCTGCCGCCTCTAGCGGGGCCAGGTGCGCCGCTGCCAGCGCAACATGGCGCGCGCCGGGAATGTGCGCAACCAGGTGTTCCCCATGGCCCTCGAACGGCGTCGAGGTGTCGCGCGTGCCGGTCACTACCAGCGTCGGACAGGCGATGGTGTGGAGCCGGTCGGCCAGGGCCATGTCACGAATGGCGCAGGCACAGCCGGCATAGCCTTGCGCGTCCATGGCAAGCAGTTGGCGCCGCACCGCTTGATAGATGGCCGGATCGGCAGCATCGGACAGGAAACGCCCCATCGCCAGATCGACGATTCCGGCCATGCCTTGCTCGCGCACGGTGGCAACGCGGCTGTCCCACGCGGCGCGGTCCATCGTTGCCGAAGTGCAGATCGGCAGCAAGGCCCTTACCCTGCCCGGCGCGCGCAGCACCAGTTCCATGGCGATCATCCCGCCGAGCGAAACACCCGCCACGGCAAAGCGCGCAAATCCAACGGCGTCGGCTGCGGCCAGCACATCGTCTGCCAATTGCGCCAGGCTGTAGTCCCCCGGATCGGCCAGCGAAGCGCCATGGCCGCGCGTATCGATCCGCAGCAGCGCGAAGCGATCGCGCAAATGCGGCAGGACGGCGTCCCACAGGTCCATGTCGGTGCCGATGCTGTTGAGCAGAACGAGCCCGGGCGCCTGATCGCGCCCGTCGTGCTTGATGTATAGCCGGGCGCCAGGGCGCGCTAGGAACGGCATGCCAATTCCTTTGATGCGGTCGGTGCGTGCTCTGACGCGGTCAGGGAAAGCGCCAAGGGCGCCGCCGTCTTGGCCAGCACCTCCTCCTCGGTTACACCCGCTGCGCATTCGATCAGGGTGAGCGCGCCCTTGCCGCGATCGACCGCAATAACAGCGAGATCGGTGATGATGAGGTCCACCACCGCCTTGCCGGTGAGCGGCAAAGTGCAGGCAGGCAGGATCTTGGGGCTGCCGTCCTTGGCAACATGATCCATGACCACGACCACACGCTTGACCCCCGCAACCAGGTCCATCGCGCCGCCCATGCCTTTCACCATCTTGCCCGGGATCGTCCAGTTGGCGAGATCGCCCTGGGCCGAGACCTCCATCGCGCCAAGCACGGCCATGTCGATGTGGCCGCCCCGGATCATGGCAAAGCTGTCTGCCGAAGAGAAGAAACTGCTGGTCGGGAGCGCGGTAACGGTCTGCTTGCCGGCATTGATCAGGTCAGGGTCTGCTTCCCCGTCATAGGGAAAAGGTCCGATGCCCAGCATGCCGTTTTCAGACTGCAGCGTTACGTTCACACCGGGCGGCACATGATTGGCCACCAGAGTGGGAATGCCGATGCCCAGGTTCACGTAATATCCGTCGCGCAGTTCGCGCGCGGCGCGGGCGGCCATCTCGTCGCGGGTCCAGGCCATCATGCACTCTCCCGCTGACGCGTGGTCAGCTTCTCGATGCGCTTCTCATTGATCGTGGCGAGGACGATCCTGTCGACGTAGATGCCCGGTGTGTGGATGCCATCGGGGTCGAACGTCCCTTCAGGCACGATTTCCTCCACTTCCACCACGGTCACTTTGCCGGCCGTAGCCATGTTGGGGTTAAAATTGCGCGCCGTCTTGCGATACATGAGATTGCCCGCGGGGTCCGCCCGCCAGGCTTTGATGATCGAGAGGTCCGCCCGCAGCCAGGTCTCTCGCACATATTCGGCGCCTTCAAACACGTCCACCGGCTTCCCCTCGGCCACGACAGTGCCGACCCCGGTTTTCGTGTAAAAGGCCGGAATGCCCGCGCCGCCGGCGCGGATCCGCTCGGCCAGCGTCCCTTGCGGGTTCAGTTCCAGTTCCAGTTCGCCAGACAGGTACTGGCTCTCGAACAACTTGTTTTCGCCGACATAGGACGAGATCATCTTTTTCACCTGCCGGCTTTCCAGCAACATCCACAGGCCAAAGCCATCGGCACCGGCATTGTTGGAAATGATCGTCAGATCCTTGACCCCGCTTTGGCGGATTTCGGGGATCAGGCTTTCGGGGTTGCCCGAAAGCCCGAACCCGCCCGACATGATGGTCATCCCGTCAAACAGAAGGCCATCAAGCGCAGCGGCAGGATTGGCGTAGATCTTGTCCATGTCGTATCGAAACCTTTAGCCGAAGAATGCGCGTTATCCGCCCTGGCGGTGCGTTATGCCGCATCCACCGGTTCGGCAGCAGCACGGGCGCGGGCGGAAAAACCCTCGTCTTCGGCATCGCTGGCTCGCTGCAACTGGAAATCGAACGCGATATATGCCGCATCACCCTGGCGATTGGGCACAGGCAGCAGGCCTTCGCGCGTGCCAAAGGCAAAATCGTCGGCTGCAAAGGGGTCGTCGCCGAAATTGATCTGGGTGGTCAAGGTGCGATAGCCCGGTGCCTCGATGAAGAAGTGCACGTGCGCCGGGCGATTGCCATGCCGGCCCAAGGCCTGCATCAGTTGGTCCGTTGCGCCACCGGGCGGCACCGAATAGCCGCTCGGCTGCTTGGAATGAAACGCATAGCGCCCGTCCTTGCCCAGCTTGATGCGCCGGCGGTTGTTGAACGGGGTCTGTTCGCCAGTTGGATCGAAGTGCGAATACCACCCTTGGCTGTTTGCATGCCAGACATGCACGATCGCATTCTCCACCGGCTCGCCATCGGGGCCAGTCACCGCGCCGTTCATGTAGAGGGTGTGGGCGCCTTCGTCGGGATCGACCGTCAGCGCGGCATCGCCTTCCACCAGCGGCGCCCCCGCCACATAGAGCGGCCCCTCGATAGTGCGCGGTGTGCCGCCAACCCGCCCGGCTTGCGCGTCCTTGGCATCCAGGAACAGGTCGATGAAATGCTCAAGCCCGATGCCCGGAACGATCAGCCCGAGTTCGCCGGAACCTTCGGCAAGATACTTGACGGCCAGCCAGAATTCGCTCTCCGACACGTCATGCTTGACGATCACGGTCATGGCGCTTTCGATAAGGTCGCGCATGATAGCCTTGAGACGCGGGTTGCCACCGCTTTCCTCGATGCCCGCCGCGCGATCGAGCAGCTTCTGGACTTCTGGCGATTTGACGAAGCTGGTGTCCATGTTCACTCTCCTGGATGTCTTTTATGCCCGGTTTTCGTACGCTGCGCTCAGCGATCGTCGTCGTGGAGCGACGAGGGATGCCGGCACAGCGGGGTCACTTTGATGGTCATGAACGGAAACAGCGGCAGCGCCATCAGCGTGTCATGCAGCGCGGCATTGCTCTCCACATCGAAGATCGAGACGTTCGAATAAAGCCCCACCTTGCGCCAGATGTGGCGCCAGGTCCCTGCCGCCTGAAGCTGCTGGGAATAGGCCTTTTCCTCGGCCTTAATCCGCGCCGCCTCGTCAGCATCGAAGCCCAGCGGAATGTTGACGTCCATTTCCACCATGAACAGCATGGGTTTCAGGCTCCTGCACTGACGGGATGAAGACGCGGCCCGTCGCGGTCGCGCCGGAAGAAGGCGAGCTTGTCCTCGTCGAAAGCGATGCCAAGCCCTGGCCCGTCGGGCACGCCCAACGAGAAGTCGCGATAGTCGAGCGGCTCGCGCAGAATCTCTTCGGTCTGCAGCAGCGGGCCGAACAACTCGGTTCCCCAGGCCAGATGCGGGACGGTGGCAAAGACATGGGCCGAGGCGGCCGTACCGACACTGCCTTCGAGCATCGTCCCGCCATAGAGACCGATGCCTGCGGCCGCGGCGATTGCCGCAACTTCGGCCGCAGCAAACAGCCCCCCGGATTGGGCGATCTTGAGCGCAAACACATCGGCCGCGCCGGCCGAGGCGATGCGCAGTGCGCTGCGCGGCCCGTGCAAGGCCTCGTCGGCCATCAGCGGGATCGTCTGCTGCGCGGTCAGGCGGGCCATCGCCGCGATGTCATCGCCCGCGGTCGGTTGCTCGACCAGATCGCAGCCCACATCGTGCAGCATCGCCATGCCCAGGCTGGCCTGCGTTGCCGACCAGTTCTGGTTCACATCGACGCGAATGCTGGCGCGATCGCCCAGCGCCTTGCAGATCGTACCGACGTGGGCAACGTCGTCGCGCACCGCACGCTTGCCGATCTTGAGCTTGAAGATGCGGTGCCGGCGCCGATCGAGCATTTCCTCACCCTCGGCAATGTCGCGCCCGGTGTCGCCGCTGGCCAGGGTCCAGGCCACGGGCAGCCGATCGCGCCGCGCGCCCCCGGAAATCAGCGCCGAGACCGGCACGCCAAGGCGTTTGCCTGCGATGTCGAGCAAGGCGGATTCCACTGCGCATTTTGCAAAATGGTTGCCGCGCACACTGGCGGAAACCTTGGCCATGGTCGCGCCGACCTGCGCGATATCGCAGGTTTTCAGCACGGGCAGGATATAGGTGTCTATCGCCGACTTGATGCTTTCGGGGCTTTCCGGGCAATAGCTGAGACCACCGATCGTCGTGCCCTCACCCACGCCTTCGATGCCGTCGGCGTCGGTCAGGCGCACGATCACCATCGATTGTGCATGCATTGTCGCCATGGCCAGGACATGCGGGCGGATCGTCGGCACATCGACAATGAAGGTATCAGCCCGACTCAGCGTTGCCATTGCAGAAATTGCCCCAAACAGCAGAATTTCAATGATCGATAAGCCTTGCGCCGGAAGCAATCCAACATCTATTGGGTCTAATCTCTATACCTGATAGGTATGAACCATGCTGGACCTGCGCCTCTTGCGCTATTTCGTGATCGTTGCCGACGAAGGCAATTTCAGCCGCGCGGCCGAGCGGCTGCATATTGCCCAGCCGCCATTGTCGCGCGCGATCCAACAGCTCGAAGCCCATGTCGGCGCGCCCTTGCTGGATCGCACGATGCGGCCGCTGCGCCTTACCGAGGTTGGTCGCCTGCTCCATGCCCAGGCCGTGCAATTGCTGGCGCGGATGGAGGATGTCGACACGATGGTGAAGACCGCCGCCACCAGCCGCCGGCGGCGGTTCGTCATCGGGTTTGTCGCCTCCACGATCTATGCCCGGCTGCCCGAAATGATCCGCGAGTTCCGCAAGGTCGCGCCAGATGTCGAGATCGTGATGGTCGAAAGCACGACGCTCGAACAAATCGCACAGTTGAAGGACGGGCGCATCGACGTAGGCTTTGGTCGCATCCGCTTCGACGATCCGGCCGTACGCCGCATCGTTCTGCACAACGAGCGGTTGATCGCCGCCTTCCCGGTCGACCATCCCCTGGCGCGGGGTGAAGGGCCGATCTCGCTGCACGACCTGGCGAACGAGCCGCAGATTCTCTATCCGCGCTCTCCGCGCCCAAGCTATGCCGACCAAGTTCTATCGCTGTTCCGCGACCAGGCGATCGAACCACGCATCGTCCACGAGGCGCGCGAACTCCAGATCGCCATTGGCCTTGTCGCGGCGGAGGAAGGCATGGCCATCGTCCCTGAGTCGGTGCGCCGCGCGCGCAGCCACGATATTGCCTTTCGCGAACTGGCCGAGCCTGCGACATCGCCGATCATCATGAGCCACCGCGTGGGCGATCTTTCGCCCGATATTGCCAGCATGACCGAGGTTGTGCGCCGCAAATATCGCGATTGGGGCCATGATGCGCCTTTGTCAGGCCAACTGTGACGATGCCCTGCGTTGGCCCCGCAACCAATAGTTGACCTGCGAGCGCGTCATGCCAAGGCGCCGCGCCGTTTCGGTGACGTTGTTGTTGGTGGCCACGAGCGTTGCGCCGATCAGACGGTCTACCACCTCGTCGCGGGTCAGGCGCGCATCGAGCAGTAGGGCATCGATCCTATCGGACGTTTCGGGCAGGCCAGACGCCCCGCGGCGAATGCGATCCATCACATAGGCGGAAAATGGCTCACCGGCTCGCCCGTCGCCATCGCTGTGTCCGCCGTCGAACGATTGCGCCGTCATCGTCACGTGGTGGATGCCGATCAGCTCGTTATCGTCGGCCAGGATCACCGCCCGCTCGATCAGGTTTTCCATCTCGCGAATGTTGCCCGGCCAATCGTATTCCAGGAAATGGCGAATGATCGCATCGTCGAACGCCACCTGGGTGCGCCCGTGCTTGGCGCACATCTTGCGCAGGAAATAGTTGGCCAGCAGCGGGATATCGGCGCGGCGCCGGCGCAGCGGCTGGATCGTGATCGGAAAGGTGGAAATCCGGTGCAGCAGGTCTGACCGGAACGTGCCGTTTGCCACGTCCCGGTGCAGATCCGCATTGGTTGCAGCGACAAGCCGGGCGTTGGTGCGCAGCGGCCGACTTCCACCCACGCGATCGTATTCGCCTTCTTGCAGCACGCGCAGCAATTTGGCCTGAGCCGCGAACGACAAGGTGCCGATTTCGTCCAAAAACAGGGTACCGCCTTCGGCCCGCTCGAAGCGACCGGGGCGCGACGCCGTAGCGCCGGTGAACGCCCCCTTGTCCACGCCGAACAATTCCGCCTCGATCAGCGTTTCGGGAATGGCGGCGCAGTTGACCGACACCAGCGGACCATCGGCACGGTTGCTGCGCTTGTGCAACTCGCGCGCGAACACCTCCTTGCCCACGCCGCTTTCGCCGGTGAACAGAACCGGCGCATCGGTTCTCGCCACCTTGTTCACGAGGTGAAGCGCCAGGTTGAACGCCGAGGAGGCGCCGACGATGGAGCGTTGGCCGATGCGCAGGTCTTCATCGGGTAGCAGCTTTCCCGCCGCCACCCCGCCCTGTCGCTGTGCGTAGTTTTCCGCGCGGAACCAGCGCATTTCCTCGTCGGCGTTTTCCCACTGCTCGGCCGCCTTGCCGACGAGGAAGCAGCGATCGTGCCCCATGGCGACGCATTGCACTTCTCGAAAGATCATCGCCCGCCCGAAAAACGCCGAAGCATAGCCCGAAGCATAGCCCACCTGCTGCCAGCCACCGGGATAGGGCGTGATGCCCAGCTCCTGCCGGTGCGACAGGCATTCGGCAGAATTGTGCCAATGATATTCGCTGTAGAAATGGCCGGTCTTGCGATCCGCTTCGAACACCAGCGGCTCGACCTTGACCGATCCCTTGAGCGCATGAAGCTGCGGCCCGACAGCGAAGCCAGCGAAAATGTCATCTTCCTTGCGCAGGTCCAGTGCCAGTTGCGCATCGGCCGAACCGATGCCGTACCCGATCCGCGTCACCAGCCCGCGCGCTTTGTCATAACCCAAAGAGGACACCAGCTCGCGCCGCATGATCCCCAAGGCATTGTTGTCGGTCAGCACCATGCGCTGGCCGTTCAGCGTGATCTCGGCCCGATCGGGATCGTAGTGGAAGGACTTCCACAGATCGTCGAACGATGGCTCACCGGCCACGACCAGTTTCCGCGCCAGATCGCGCGCGGCATCGCGTTCTCCGGCCCAGGCCGGATGCGAAGGATGCTCGCTGGGCATCACTCTCCCCTGTGTTTGTTTTTATACAACTCCAGCATAGTGAATGGCCAATTTTGCGCAACAGCTCTCCTGCTACACGAACGATCTCGCGCATCATGCCAATTATTTCATGCCCTTATTTAAACTGGCACATTCCCTGCTTTTACACTCTGCGCAACGGCACTCCGAAACAACGGGGGCCATTACGGAGGGGTAGAAATGATCAAAGCAGCCTTGCTCACCGGGACCACCATGCTGTCTGCGGCGTTGGCAACTCCCGCCATGGGCCAAACCACAGCCGGCACCGAACCGGCTGCCACCGCGCAGAATGCTCCTGCCGCCGATACCGGCATCGCTGAAATCGTCGTCACCGCGCAGAAGCGTGCGCAGAACGTGCAGGACGTGCCCATCGCCATTTCAGCCTTTGCCGGCAATGCGCTGAAAGAGCGCGCCGTGGCTGATGTGTCGAGCCTTTCGAACATCTCGCCCAACGTGACGCTCGATGCTGGCTCGCCGTTCTCGGGTTCGTCCTCGGTCCTGTCAGCCTATGTCCGTGGCATCGGCCAAAGCGACTTTGCCGCCAACTTCGATCCAGGCGTCGGCGTCTATCTCGATGGCGTCTATCTTGCCCGCACCGTGGGCGCCAATCTCGATCTGCCCGATGTGCAGCGCATCGAAGTGCTCAAGGGGCCGCAGGGTACGCTGTTTGGCCGCAACACGATCGGCGGCGCGATCTCGATCGTCACGCGCGATCCGGGCAACACCACGTCGTTTCGCGGCGACATCACCACCGGCCGCTACAATCGGCTCGACATGAATGCGAGTGTCGACTTGCCCGTGTCCGACACGCTTGCTTTCGCGATAACCGGCGCCTCGCGCCACCGCGATGGCTATCTCAACCGCATTCCCTATCCTGGCGCGGCGACCTACGCCACCGATCCGGAATCCGCTTTCCGTGCCAACGGTACCGATCGCTCCGCCCAGGAAGGCGGGCAAAGCGAATGGTCGCTGCGCGGCAAGATGGTGTGGCGCCCGACAGACCGCCTGACCATCCGCGTCTCGGGCGATTACATGCGGCAGAACCAGCAAGGCACGGCCAACAAGCTGATCAAGACGACATCCAGCATGCCTTCGACGCTGGCCTTTCTCTACAACACCTGCATCAACACCCCGCAGGCGGGGCTGGCCGCAGCAGGGCTGAGCGCGCTGTGCGGTTCGCGCGGCACGCCGCTCAATCCGGGGCAGATGCTCGGCGGTATCGGCGGCGTGAATGTCGATGCCGATCCGAACAACAACCGCCTACCGTATGACGACCGCTTCGTTACCAACAGCATCGATACCAGCTATGCCACCGGCATCAACTTTTCCAAGATGAAGGCCTGGGGGCTTTCCGCCACCGTCGATTACGAACTGGCCGATGGCCTCTCGCTGAAATCGATCACGGGTTATCGTGATCTTGACTGGGCAACCGGCCTCGATGCCGATGGCTCGCCGCTCAACATCCTGGAATTCTCTTTCGGCCTCAAGAACTGGCAATTCAGCCAGGAGTTGCAGCTGGTTGGCCAGACCCTCGACAACAAGCTCAAGTTCGTTCTGGGAGGCTATTACTTCAAAGAACGCAGCCACATGAACGACTATGTGACGTTCGACCAAGGCCTGATCCAGATCGATGGCCCGAATTATCTCGACACAAAGAACTATGCTTTCTTCGGGCAGGTCGATTATGAAATCTCACCGCTTGTCTCGGTCACCGTTGGCGGACGCTATACCAACGAGAAGAAGATCTTCAACGGCGGCCAGAGCGACCTCAACGGGTTTTTCTACAAGGTCAGCGGCTGCACGACCTATGGCAATCCCTGTTCCTCGCTGCTCGGGTTCCCCGATTCCAACCAGCCGCTGCGCTTCTTTGTTTCGCAAGACCAGCATCAGAAATTCAACAACTTCTCGCCCAAGCTGGGCATCCAGTTGCACCCATCACGCGATGTGATGGTCTACGGTTCGTGGTCCAAGGGCTACAAGACCGGGGGTTGGACCACGCGACTTTCCGCGCCGCTCGACTATGCGCCCACGTTCAACCCGGAAAAGGCCGAGACGTTCGAGGCCGGGATCAAGTCCGAACTGCTCGATCGCCACTTGCAGATCAACGCTGCCGTGTTCACCACACGGTATTCCGATATCCAGCTCAATTTCCAGCTTGGCATTTCGCCCACCATCCAGAACGCCGGCGATGCCCGCATCAAGGGTTTCGAGGTCGAGGCCGTGCTCGCCCCGGTCGCGGGCCTCACTATCAACAGCTCGATCGGCTACACCCAGGCGAAGTATACCAGCGTGCTGCCGGGCGCCGTGGTGGCCCCCAACACGCTGCAGGCCGGCGTCTTTGTCGGCGCCCCGCTGCCCAAGGCCCCGAACTGGAAGTTCAACATCAGCCCGCGCTATGAATATCGCCTAGGCAACGGCGGCTCGGTTGTCGCGCTGCTCGACTATACCCGCACCAGCAGCCTGTGGAACGATACCGAGCGCACGCTCCTGCTCCAGCGCCCGGGCGTGGACTCGCTCAGCGCCAGCCTCACCTATCGGGCCCCGGACAAGCGCTGGAGCGCCACGGTGGGCGGCACCAACCTGACCAACGATCGCTACATCGTCAGCGGCAATCTCCAGGCCGCCGGCCTCATCTTCGGCACCTACAACCGTCCCACCGAGTGGTATGCCCGGCTGGGCGTGGAGTTCTGACCATGCCAACCAAGACTGAAACATTCCTGCAAAACTGCTGGTATTGCGCCGGCTGGGGCACCGATGTCGGGCTCGGCAGCCGCGATCTAGTCGTGCGCAAGATCGCGGGCCGCTCGATCCTGCTCTATCGCACGCCGCAAGGTGCGCTGGTGGCGATGGAGGATCGCTGTCCACACCGTTCCGCCCCCCTCTCGCTTGGCCGCAAGGAAGGCGATGCCGTGCGCTGCATGTACCACGGCATGCTGTTCGGCCCCGATGGCCGCTGCCGCCAGGTGCCCGGCATGGACAAGATCCCGCCTGGCGCTGATGTGCCGACGCTCGCGGCGGTGGAAAAGGACGGCTGGATTTGGGTCTGGCTGGGTGATCCCGCCAAGGCCGACCCCGCGCTGATCTGCGAGGCGGTGGGGCCGACCGATCCCGACTGGGTGCTCAAAACCAACGCGATCCGCATCGAGACCAATTACCGGCAGGAAATCGCCAACCTGGCCGATCTCAGCCACGTATCCTGGGTGCATGGCGAAACCTTTGGCGGGTCTGACGACTGGAGCCTGATCCGCCCCCGCCACAAGAACCTGCCGCGCGGGATCGAGACGCGCTACACCGTGCGCGGCGTACCGGCGCCCAACTTTGCCAAGCACCTGTTCGATCCGGCGGCACGGTTCGATATCGATGTGCATGTCACGCTTACCGTGCCGTGCAATTTCATCATGAGCTTCCGCATCAAGTCTGCCGGCGATGCCACGTCGGGAGAGAGCAACGGAGACTTGCTGCTCGATACGTTTACCAGCCAGGCGGTCACGCCGCGCGACGATGGATCGATCGACTATTACTTCTCGTGGGGCACCAGCAAGGCCACCTGGTTTCCCGGCATCGTCGAACTGATGCATGCCACCAACCTCGATGCCTTTCTCGAAGACAAGCGCATTCTGGAAGGTCAGCGCGAGCGGCAACTGCAATATCCCGACGCCCCGCAAATCGACATCGTCCACGATGCCGGCCCCGGCCGCATGCTGTGGGTGCTCGACAAGCTGCTGGAGCAGGAAGCATCGGACCACGTGGCGGAGACCGTTGCATGAACGGATGGATTTCCGTTCGGGTCGCCGAGCGGCGCGAGGAAGCCGAGGGGATTGTCGGCCTCGTCCTCGCGCCGCTGCCCGGCGCCAGCCTGCCGCCATACGAACCGGGCGCGCACATCGACCTGAAAATGCCCAATGGCATGATCCGCCAATATTCGCTGTGCGGCCAGGTGGGCGACACAACGGTCTATGAACTGGGCATCCTGCTCGAGACCGCCGGGCGTGGCGGATCGCGCCATGTGCACGAGCAGGTAAACGTGGGCGACATGCTGGACATCAGCGCGCCGCGCAATCTCTTTGCCCTGGTGCCAGGAGAGCCCGCGCTGCTGTTTGCCGGCGGCATCGGGATCACCCCGATCATCGCCATGGCCGATCATCTGGCGCGCAGCGGCACGCCCTATGCCCTGCATTATTGCGCCAGAACGCACGCGCGCATCGCGTTTCGCGAACGCATCGCGCACTCGCACGCGCCCCACCACGTGCATTACCATTTCGACGATGTGCCGCAGACGCGGCTGGACATGGCGCGCGTGCTGGCAGAGGCTGATCCGCAGGCCCACCTTTATGCCTGCGGCCCGGCCGGCTTCATGGATTTTGTGATCGGCGCGGCGCGGGCGGCCGGTTGGCCCGAAGCACGCCTGCACGTGGAGCATTTCTCCGCGCCGGAAGGGCAGGATCCGGGCGATGCCTTCGAGATAGAGATCGCCGGAACCGGGCAAATCGTGCCCGTTGCTTCTGGCCAAAGCGCGGCAACCGCGCTGGCCGAGGCAGGGATCGAAGTGCCGCTGTCCTGCGAACAGGGCATCTGCGGCACCTGCCTCACCACTGTGCTCGCTGGGGTACCTGACCATCGCGACATGTACCTGTCCGCGGCCGAACAGGCTGCCAACGACTGCTTCACGCCCTGCTGTTCGCGCGCGCGCACGCCGCGCCTTGTCATCGAAATCTAGATTGGAGAGGTCTTGCCATGAAAACCCGTGATCATTTCCTCATGAAGGCCTGGTACATCGCCGCCCTGTCCACCGAGGTGGACGGCGCGCAACTGTTCCATCGCAAGCTGCTGGGCAAATCGGTGCTGATCTATCGCCAGGCCGATGGCACCGCAGTGGCGCTGCACGATCGCTGCCCGCACCGCTTTGCCCCGCTCAGCATGGGTACGCGCCATGGCGACGAGGTGGCCTGCCCCTACCACGCGCTGCGCTTCAACGCGCAGGGGCAATGCACCCACAATCCCCATGGCACTGGCCATATTCCCAAGGCAGCGCAGGTCGATACCTTTGCCCTGGTCGAACGCCACGGCTTCCTGTGGATCTGGATGGACGCATCCGAACCCGATCTCACCCTGCTGCCCGATTATTCCCCGCTCGACATCGGGCACGAAAATGCCGTGGCCTACACCTACATGCATCTGCCGGTGAATTACGAGCTGATCATCGACAATGTCATGGACCTTAGCCACATCGACCACGTCCATGGCGAGATCATCACCACGCGCGGCAAGCTATCGCCGATCGTGCCGCAACTGCGCGAAACCGAAAAGAACGTGAGCGCGCGCTGGGAATGGTCGCAGCAGCCGGCGATGATGATCTTCGCCCCGTTCCTGCCGCGTCCCGAAGACGAGGCCAGGCAGTTTTTCGACATCACCTGGAGCGCGCCGGCCAACATTCAGCTTACCGTTGCCGCGGTGCAGGACAGTGACCGCTTCGACGACGCGCTCGACCAATACGACCTGCACAGCTGCACGCCCGCCGATGCCTTCTCCACCCACTACTTCTTCGCCACGCGGCGCAATCACGTGGTGGAGGATGCAGATTACAACGCCGCCAAGATCGCCGGCATGCATGCCGCCTTTGAAGACGAGGATGGCCCGCTGGTTAAAGCAGTGCAGCAGGAAATGGGCGATGCCGAGTTCTTCTCGCTCAACCCCGTGCTGATGTCCAACGACGTCGCGCCGGTGAAAGTGCGCAAGATGCTCGATCGCATGATCCGCGCCGAACGCGCCGAGGCCTAGCGCCACGCGAACACCCTGGGGGACGCCGCACCGGAGCCTCAAGCCGAACAGGGCGCCGGCGCGATAACCTGACGTCCTGCGGGCAGCGTGGTTTGCGCCAGGCTGCCCGCCTTTTCATCTGGTGCACGTGCTCGCGGCACAAGATAACCGGCCAGCATGCAGAGCAGCGCGATTGCGCCACTTGGCCGGCACCTTGTGCGTTATACGGGGTGGCGATGCGCGCAGCGCTTGGTACAGGAAGCTGAGGTGGTGCCGCCTTCTTGGACAGTTTGACAGCTGAGTTAAGCTAATCCCGGTTTCATTATGCCGCCTGATTGCCTGATCCGCCGACAGGTCCACCGGGGTTCTCCCGGCAAGTCACGAGTGCGGACGCTCGGTGTCGCTGGCAGCCCTGGCTACATCGCCACCCCCGGAAAATGTGCCTGCCGCTTTCAGGCGGCAATCATCGTATGATGCACGCCGCGCTTGGCTGCCAGCTCTGCCAGCGTCAGGTCGCCACGGACCGCCTCCTTTACCTTGAAATCGGCGCTGTAGCGCTTCCTTGTCGTCTTCATTCCCATACCAATCCATCAGGTCCGGAGTAGCTCAACACCCTGTCCAGATTTCCGGCACCACCTCACTATTTGATGCGGCGAGAACAGCGCTACCCCCCGTCAAGTTAAACATCCGAATTGCCGAACGCGCGGCGAAGGGCATCGAATTTGGCCTTGGTGAACTGGCGTGCCGGTGCCGTATCGGCAGCGACAACATCAAAGCCGTGATAGGCACCAGGGATCACCAGCAATTCGCATGGCACCTTCGCCTCGATCAGCCGACGCGCATAGGCAACGTCTTCAGACACGAACAAGTCGATGCCACCAACGCCAATGAACGCCGGCGCCAGTCCGCCCAGGTCCTTGACACGAGCAGGAACGCCTGCCGCCGGCACGTTTGCACCGCCTGGCCGCATGCCCAAGAACGAGGACCAGCCATAGCGATTGCTGGGCGCATCCCAGCCAATCGAACCGAGCGGGAACGGCGGAATAACAGTGCTGCCGGTGCGATCGTCCAGCATTGGATAGATCAGCACCTGCAACAGTACGGGCACCTCCCCGCGATCGCGCGCGGTGATCGCCAGACGCGCGGCATGGCCGCCGCCGGCACTTTCACCCATGATGGCGATGCGGTTAGGATCGACACCGAGCGCGGCTGCATTGTCATGCACCCATTTCAGCGCCGCGTAGTTGTCCTCGACCGAACCGGTGAAACGGGTTTCGGGGGCAAGGCGATAATCCACCGTAACAATGACACAATCGAGTTCCTTGGCCACTGCTTGGTGCTTGCCCACCTCGAAGGCGGCTGTGCCGACGATATACCCGCCGCCATGCATGTGCACGATGGCGGGTCGCTTGCTGCCGGCGCGGGCGTTGATGACAAACACCTTTACCGCTGGCGCGCCACCTGGAACGGGGATCAGGCGCTCTTCCACCGCAACATCGGGCAGTCGCTTGGGCATGAATTCAGGGTGCGGACGGCGCAGTTCAGCCAGGGTGCTGTCGTCGGGCGTGCCGTGTTCGGCACTCATGCGGGCAACCATTTCAGCCGACGGGCGCAAGGCTGGATTTACATAGCGCAGCGCATCGCCCGGGGTGAGCGCGCCGCCAGTTGCGGATCCGGCCGCCGCGCGGGCGATGGGAGGCACCAACTGACTGACGGCCAAACTGCCGGCCCATTGCGCAAGACTCCGGCGCGTGATCTCGAGTGCCATGATCGATTTCCAATCGTGTAACGGGTTTTCAGGAAAGCTGCGTCTGCGCCCAGGCATGGAACAGATCCGGCCAGGCTTTATTGGGTTGATTGGCCCGACCCGCGCCAAAGGCGTGGCCGCCCTTTTCGAACATATGAACCTCGACAGGCCGCTGCGCTGCCGTCATTGCACGCATCATCACCAGCGTGTTTTCCGGTTTGACCGCAGGGTCATCCAGGGCATGCGCCAGGAACATCGGCGGCGTATCGGCCGTCACGTGCAAGGCTGGGGAGTGGCGCGCGATCTGCTCCGCCGTCGGATTGGCGCCGAGCAGATTGGCGGTCGAATCATGGTGGCCGAGGTCTGGGGAAAGACTGATGACCGGATAGATCGCCGCCACGGCAGCAGGCCGTGCATCGGAATCATCCAGCGCGTCCACCGCTGGAAAAACCCGATTGCCATAGCCGCTAGCGAGTGAAGCCGCGAGATGCCCACCGGCCGAAAATCCCACTGCCATGATGCCGTCAGGCCTGAGTTGGCGGCGCGCCGCGTCAAGGCGGATGACCTGGACGGCGCGGCGCGCATCGGCGAGCGAAACGTCTGCGCGCTGCTCCCACCCCTCGCCCGGCAAGCGATAGACCAGCACAAACGTGGTATAGCCCATCGCGCCGAACCGCGCGGCAACCTCGATGCCCTCGTTGAGGATCGACACCCAGCTGTAGGCCCCGCCGGGAAGGAGAAGCAGGCTAAGGCCGTTGGATGGCACGCCTGCTGGTGGCGGAAAGACCCGGATTTCGGGGCGCGCGACATTGCGGATCAGGATGTCGGGAAAGCCAGCGGGCAAAGGCTGCGCCTGGAACCCCGTGCCCGGCACTGCCCCTGGCCACAGCGGCACGCGTTCCACGCTGTTCCATGACGCCGGGAGCGGTGGCAGTTGCAATCCTCTGGGCAGTACCTGCCCCAGCGCCGGGCCGGTTGCGCAGGCCCCCGCGGCTAGGCCAAGCGCAGGCAGTATTGCGCGGCGCGTCCACCCTGCTGCCCGCCGGTTGCCTCCGTCCATCGCTGCATCCTCTCTCGCTTATTCCCAGTCCATTTATATCAAATGGTAGAAAATGCAATTGATTGCAGCAAGATTCTCGCTATGGTTTCGGCAAGGCTGACGAGGCCACGAGAGGATCCCTGATGATGCAGAAATATTCAACTGGCATAGCGGCGATCTGCGCCGTGCTGTCCATGGCGGCAGCGCCGCCCCAGCCCGACCTGGCGCGGGTGGATGCGCGCGCGCCGGCCGGTAGCGGCCGCTTTCCAGCCGTGATGGAGCAGGCGGCATCGTTTCCCGGCTACACGGTATTCGCGCCGGCCCATCTCGCCACTCAATCGAAGCTGCCGGTCGTGCTGTGGGCCAACGGCGGATGCATGGCCTATGGCAACCGCTACCGGACGTTTCTGACCGAGATCGCCTCGCACGGGTATCTGGTGATCTCGATCGGTGGGATTGGGCCCGCCACGATCGAGGGTGGCTCGGAAGAGGGCATGCCCCCGCCGCCAGTGAGCATGACCGCCCCGGCCCTGTCGAACTATACCCAGCTGACCGACGCGCTCGATTGGGCGACAGCGCAGAACCGCGATCGCAAAAGCGCGCTGTTCGCCAAGGTGAATACCGCTGCCGTGGCCGTGATGGGTCACTCGTGCGGAGGACTCCAGGCTATCGCAGCCGCCGCCGATCCACGGATCAAGACCACGCTGGTCATGAACAGTGGGGTCTGGAACAAGGGCACGGGTGGCTTGCCCGGCGCTCCGGTGACCAAGGCGAGCCTGGCCAAGCTCCACGGCTCGGTGCTCTATATCGGCGGTGACGCGTCAGATGGCGCGCACGAAAACAGCCGTGACGATTTCGAGCGCATCACCTCCATTCCAGCGGTCTGGGCCTATCCGGACGGGGTCGGCCATGGCGGAACCTACTTTGAGCCGGGTGGCGGCACGTTTGGCAGCGTGGTGGTCAACTGGCTGCAATGGCGGCTCAGGGGTGATCGCGCCGCTGCATCGCTGTTTTCGGGGCCGGATTGCGGGCTGTGCCGCGACACCCGCTGGCATATCGCCCGCAAGAACCTGAAATGATGATCGGGCGCGACCCGGCCGATACGCCAGCTGGCAAGCCGGCGAAGCGAAAGGAAATACGCCATGCTGTTTGACCGCCGCAGCGCGATGGGCGCGACGCTTGGCTGTGCCGCGCTCATGGCGTTTGATCGCCCTGCGCATGGTGCGGCGGCAACATCGGTGGCGCGGACGACCGCTGGCCGGGTTGCGGGCGTGCTGGCTGACGGGGTGCACCGTTTCCTCGGCGTTCCCTATGGCGAGCCAACCGGAGGAGCGGCCCGCTTCCTCCCTGCCCGCCTGCGTCGACCGTGGAGCGGCATCCGCCCGGCCATTGAGATCGGCCCGCGTTGCCCACAAAAGGGCCATGACGGCTCAACCCCAGAGGCTTCGGAAGACTGCCTGTCGCTCAACGTGTGGACCGGCGCGCTCAAGGGGCGCAAGCCGGTCATGGTATGGCTGCACGGCGGCGGATGGGAAGCCGGCATGGGCTTCGATCCGCTCACCGATGGGGCGTTCCTCGCCCGCACGCAGGACGTTGTCGTCGTGACTATCAACCATCGCCTGAATGTCTTTGGCTATCTCAATCTCGCCCACGCCGGGGGCGAGAAATACGCCGCTTCGGGGAATGCCGGGCTGCTCGACATCGTCCTCGCCCTGCAATGGGTGCGACACAATGCCGAGGCATTCGGTGGCGATCCTGACCGCGTGATGATTTTCGGCCAATCGGGCGGAGGGCGCAAGGCCAGCGTGATGCTGGCAGTGCCGGGCGCGGCGGGCCTTTTCCATCGCTGTGCGTCGGAAAGCGGGCCAGCGCTGCGCATGGATGATGCCGACCTTTCGTTCGAGCGGGCCGATCGCCTATTGCACACGCTTGGGCTGAATGCCGGTGAAGTGAGCAAACTTGCCGATATTCCCGTGGCGACGGTCACCGCAGCGGGCATCACCGTGCGCAACGCCATGGGGCAGTTCCGGCCCAATGTGGATGGCGTGATCCTGCCCCGGCAGCCCGTCGATCCTGGCGGCTTGGCCCCCAGTGCCCATGTGCCACTCATCGTCGGAACGGCGCGCGATGAAACAGCGCTGTTCCTTGGCGCCGACCCTGCCTATGCCACGCTTGGCGAAGCGGAGTTGCGGCGGCAGCTGGAACCATTTCTGCCGTCCAGCCATGCCGAGGCGGTTATTCAAGCCTATCGAGCGCGCTATCCCGCGCTCGACAATGGCCGCTTGTTCGCGCGGCTGACCACCGATCGCAGCTATCTGCTCGATGCGATTCTGCTTGCCGAGCACAAGGCAGCGCAAGGCGGAGCGCCCGCCTACCTCTACGCGTTCGACTATCCCATGACCGTCGGCGCATTTCATGACGTGACCCCGCATGTGGCCGAAGTTCCGTTCATCTTCGGCACGCTGCCGGCCTGGCGCTATGTCACGCCATCGGCAGAGGCGCTGCGGCTGGGCGACACGATGTCAGGCACTTGGGCAGGTTTTGCCCACACGGGCGTGCCCCATGGGCCGCGACTGCCGTCATGGCCGCGTTTTGACGTTGCGACGCGATCGACGATGGTGATCGGCAAGACCATCCGTGTCTTGTCCGATCCGTATCGTGCCGATCGCGAAACCATGCTGCCGTTCGGTTCGCAGCAACTCGATCGCTTCGAGCCAAGGCCCCCCGGGCCCTGGATCCGCCCATGACCAGCGCATCAAAGCCAGCAAGGCAATCAGGCAGGACAACAGCGATGACCGAAACAAAGCGAACCCGGTGTTGGTCCCGTGCACTGATTGCCGGCGCCGTGGCTGCCATGCCGCTCTCCAGCAGTGCCCAGACGCCGCCAGCGCCAGCCGGCGGTCCCTCGCCGATCGAACTGGCGCGCTATGCGGGCTATTTCGCGTTGCCAGACCTGCCGGGTACTGGCCCGATGCCCGCAATCGTAGAAAACCGCGCCACCCTCCCCAACCACCTCATCTATCGCCCGGCCTCGCTCCCGAAGGGTGGTGGCAAGCTGGGCGTCCTGCTGTGGGGCAACAGCGGATGCTCGGCCGATGCGGCCAGCGCGCGGCTCCACCTGCTTGAAATTGCCTCGCATGGTTATGTCGCCATTGCGCCCGGCACCGCGTTGACCGGGCCAGACGCACCCGCTGCGCTTCGCGGGATCATGCCTGATCACGCGTTGCGCCCGGTGGCGACGATGCCGGCGGATATCCTCAAGGGCCTCGATTGGATTCTTGCCGAAAACGCCCGGCCGGGAAGTGATTTCTATGGCAAGATCGATCCGCGCCGCGTTGCAGTTTCCGGGCACAGTTGTGGCGGCGTACAAGCGCTGGATGCCGCGTCCGATCCGCGCGTCCATGCCGTCATCATCCACAACAGCGGCATTTTTCCTGATGGGACGCCGTTCATTCCCGGGCTGACGACACCCAAGCAAGCGCTGGAGCGCCTGCATACCCCGGTCCTCTACATCATGGGCGGCCCGGGCGACATTGCCTACGATAACGGGATGGATGATTTCCGCCGGATCAGCCGTGTGCCGGTGGCTATGGTCAATATCCAGCTCGGCCATCGCGGCAGCATGGACGAGCCATATGGCGGGGGGGGGGGGCGG
>NZ_KE148326.1:34838-44814 GCF_000410615.1 Novosphingobium sp. B-7
TATGGCGGGCGCGTTGCGCAGGTGGCACTCGACTGGCTGGATTGGCAGCTCGATGGCAATGCAGCGGCTGGGCGAACGTTCACGGGCCCGATGTGCCGCCTCTGCGTCGATCCGGCGTGGGCTGTGCAGCGCAAGGGCTTTTAAGCGCCAAGTGGGCGGCATCGGGCGGTTGGCTCCGCCTGATGCCGCATACGCTGCTCAGGGCAGCTTCTGCTTGTTGGGATCGATCTTGCGATCGCTGCGGAGCATCGGGTCCCAGTGTTCGGCGATCCGGCCATGCGCAATGCGGAACAGATCGAACCAAGTGGTGACATAGCGCTGCCCGGCCGCGTCGGTTTCTGGCCGTGCGAATGCGATCATCACATAATCGCCCTCTGCTATGATATGTATCATCGGGATTTCGAGATGATCGAGCACCGGCCGTACTGGCCGGGTCGCCTTGACATAGGCGATGAGCCCGGCAAGCCCCTGCGCGGCATTCGGATTATGCTGGATGTAGTCCGTGGCGATGAATTCATGCGCACGGTCGGTGTCTCCGGCCTGCAGCACGATCCGATACATATCAAACACCAGGCGTTTGTTCGCCGCCAGCTTGCGATCGGCACTGGCGAGCAGAGCCCGCTGATCCTTGGCCGCGAGGACCACCACAGGTGCGGCGGGCGGGGTTACCGTAACACTAGGCGGCACTGCGGCAGGCGCGCTGGCGGCCGCAGCCAGGAAGAGCAGGGAAGACAGGGCCATCGGAGTATCCAAACAGGAAGATGCAGGAAAGGAGATCGGGAGCTTCTACCAGATGGAGAAGCTCCCGATCCGATCGATCAGAACGAGCGCTTGACCGTGATGCGCCATTGGCGCGGTGCGGCCGGGAAGCCGGTCACCAGGCCATTGACGGCACGCGCATCGAGCAGCGCATAGTAGTACAGCTTGTTGGTAAGGTTCATCAGGTTACCGATCACCATCCACTTGCCGTCGGGCGCTTCCCACGCGAGCGAGGCGTTGAGCAGGGTGTAGCCCGGCACCTTGTTGAAGGTGGTGTTGGGGATCGAGGTATAGAAACTCGACTGGTACGTCATGTCGAGGCGCGGCGTGATCGCTCCGGCAGATTCCGTGTCGATCCGATATTGGGCGCTTGCGCTAGCCTTCCATTTCGATGCCAGCGGGAACTGCGAATTGAGTGTCGTCCCCGCGCTGATGGCCGCAGCCTGCAGCGACTTGAACCCGATGTCGAGATAGCCGAGGGTCCCTTGCAGCGTGAGCTTGTCGATCGGACGGGCGGTCACTTCGAGTTCACCACCCTGGGTCCGGGCCTTGCCGGCGTTGAGCAGGGCGCTGCATGGCTGGGCATAGCTGGCCAACGGAACGTTCGGATAGGCCGGATTGGCCGGGCAAGAACTGACCGGCAGCTGCAGGTTGGTATAGTTGCCGTAGAACAGGCTGGCGTTGACGCGCAGGCGGCGATCGAACAGGTCGCTCTTGAAGCCAATTTCATACGAGGTCAGCCGTTCGGGATCGAACGGGATAACCTGATAGAGGTTGTACGGCCGGGGATTGACCCCGCCACCCTTGAAGCCGGTTGCGACCGAAGCATAAGTCATGAACGTCGGCGTCCACTGATACTGTGCGGCCACGCGATAATCGACGTTGTCTCCCTTGAACGTGCCCGACAAACCGTTAACCGGGCAGACTGCCACGTTGACCACGGTTCCGCCTGCCTGCGGGCACGGGAAATAGGGCGGGCCATCGGGATGGAAGCCAGCGACCGACCCCGGCACGCCAAGGCGCCCGAAGTTGAAGGTCTTTTCCTGCTTGGAATAGCGCAGGCCACCGATCAGCTGCAGCTTGTCGGTCGCTTTCCAGTCGATGTTGCCGAACGCAGCATACGTGGTGGCGGGCACGCGATCACGCCCCAGGAAAT
Organism: Novosphingobium sp. B-7; assembly: GCF_000410615.1. Taxonomy (NCBI): domain Bacteria; kingdom Pseudomonadati; phylum Pseudomonadota; class Alphaproteobacteria; order Sphingomonadales; family Sphingomonadaceae; genus Novosphingobium; species Novosphingobium sp. B-7. The sequence goes on from NZ_KE148326.1 coordinate 36,754, forward strand.
CGAAGGGTGGGATATCGATGCGCGAATCCAGCTTGGTCTTCTCGTTCATGTAGAACCCGCCCAGCGTCAGGTTGATGCGGTTGTCGAACAAGCCGGCATTGAGACGGAGTTCCTGGGTAAATTCGCGATAGGTCAAGGCATTGGTCAGCAATGCGCCGCCGATCGGGGTGGTGTCGCTGTCATCGACATAGTCCATGCGCTGACGACGATAGGCCGTGATCGACTTGAGCGAGACATGATCGCCGATCTTGTAGTCGATGGTGAGCGAACCACCACCGCCATGCGTGGCCGAACGCGGCTGGACGCAATAGGCCGCGGTCTTGTCGCTGGGCGACGGATCGCAATACGTCGCATAGCTTACATAGGCGCTCTTGCTGTACGGATCGGTGGCATAGGCACCATAGGGCGAATAGCTGATGAACTGTGATGCGCCGCTGGCGGTGCCAAGGCTTACGCCGTTGATGCTCGTTTTGGGCGTTTGCCCCTGGTTCTGCGCATAGAGCAGCGTTTGCGGCGTGCCTTCCGAATTGTCGTTGATGTAGTCGCCGGCCAGATTGACCTCGAGCGTGTCGCTGGGAACCCAACGCAACTGTACGCGGCCCGCCGTTACCGACTTGCCGCCCAGCGTGCCCAGCTTGCAATCGCCCGAAGATCCGAACGAGGGGACCGCCGTGCCGGGATGGGTGCAGGCAAAGTCATAGCGCGTGACATAGCCATCCTTGCTATCGGAAACCCCGGTGATGCGCATGAACAGACGATCGCGGACCAGCGGGATATCCGCCGCAGCATTGACCCGCACATTGTTGAACCGGCCATAGGACAGCGCAACATAGCCGCTGCCATCACCGGTCGGCTTCTTGGAATAGAGTTTGACCGAACCACCGATGGAGTTCTGCCCCGCCAGCGTCCCCTGAGGCCCGCGCAACACCTCGACGCGGTCAAGGTCAACAAGATCGAAGTTCGCCCCGGCGATCGAACCGTAATAGACGTCGTCGATATAGGTGCCCACGCCGGGCGACACCGCCGGGTTGGAATCGACCTGGCCTACGCCGCGGATAAACGATTGTACCGACGGGCCAGCACCCGCTTGCGCCGGCTGCAAGACAACGTTGGGCGCCTGCGCCGCAATGTCGCTCACGTTCGTCAGGCCCTGTGCCGACATCGTCTCGGCCGAAAGGGCCGTGATCGCCAGCGGCGTGCGTTGGACGTTTTGCGCGCGGAACTGCGCGGTAACGACGATTTCGCCGATCGCCCCTTCGGTGGTGGCGGTGTTTTGCGCAGCGCCTTGCGGTTCTTCAGCCGGGCTCTGCGCGGTTTGGGCCCAAGTGCTGCCCGGGAAAGCAAGCACAGTGGCAAATGTGGTAAGCGCCGCAGACTTCAGCAGCCAGGTCTTGCGCCACGTCGAAGCGTTAATTCTATCGGTCATGATAACTCCCCTCCTAATAATGGCGGGTTCTGGCCGCCTTGTTTGCCGTTAAACGTGCAATCGATTGAATCTTTGGACACAAAAACGCGATGGTCGTTATCGCGTCATTTGACTGGCTTGGCTTTGGACAGTGGCAGGAACCCAGCACCCATGGACTTGCGCCCGCAACGGAAGCGGGACATGCACCCGGGCGATCGGGCCGCGGCTGGGCCGATCGGCATCGAGCACCCACAGTTCGGATTGAAAACCCGCGTCGCCATTGGCCTTGTCGACAATGCACAACAGCCAGTCACTGCCGTTGGGCTCTGTCGCCGGAACGTGAACGGGCTCGCTGACAGCATGGCCCGGCGGCAGCGCCAGCATGTCGATCTCGCCATGCGGCAGCGTGATGCGGATCAGGCAATTGAAGGCAGCGCCCACTGGCCCACCCGGAAGCGGCGGCCCACCCTGCGGGTTCATCGAGAGATACCAGCCGGTCTTGTAGTCCCGCCCACAATCCGCATCGCGAATCCGCGGCATGTCTCCGGGCGGCCCGAGCGGCGTCACCGTGAAATGTTCGCCCTCGCCAGCCAGGTCGAACGTCCAGCGTTCAAATCCCCCGCGAATGGCGCGTTGATCGATATGGATACCGCCCGCCTCGCGCATAAAGCCAAACGCATTGGTTTCCGAAACGAACAGATCCAGGTGCACCACATCGCCCTCGTCAAAGGCATTCATGATGTGAAAGGCCGAAGCGCCCTTGGCACCCTTGAACCACCGCATTCCCGCCACGTCGCCGTCTCGGCCCATGATCCCCACGCAGCATTCCAGGTTCTGGTCGTGCGCCCATTTCGGCCCCCCTGCCCGCAAGCGGTCGAGATCGGTCGTAGTGGGGAAGAACGGGAAGATCGCGCGGCTGCGCGTGATGGCAAAATCATGGATCATGCCGTGATAAGGCTGCTTGAACCACTGCTCGCGCATCAGATGCCCGCGCGGGTCAAGCACCGCATAGGAAACGTCGCGCGAGCAGGCGCCATCGGCTTCATAACCGAACAGGAACAATTCGCCGGTCTCGGGATCGACGCGAGAGTGCGCCGTTACGGTTTGCGAAGGCAACGCCCCGTCGAAATCGCATGCCCCCTTGGTGGCCAGCGTGTCCGGATCGATCTCATAGGGGAGACCATCCTCCTTGGTCATGAACAGGCGCCCGGCGTGCCACAGCGGCGTCGTATTCGCGACGGTACGATCGGTTTCGGCCACCGAGGGGTGATCGGTGAACGGATTGCGATAGCCGCCGAACAAGGCCCGGCCAGCGTGTTGCTCAGCGAGATAGCGCGCGGTCTGGACGTAGCGGATGTCGAAATCCACCGCACCTTTCCTGAAGCGAAAGCGGGAAATCATGCCATCGCCCGACAGGATGTTGTCGTCGGCAAACATCGGTGGATGGGCCGGGTCTGGCACGGCCCGGAAAAACGATCCTTCCAAACCGGACGGTAGCGTCCCTTCCACAGTAAGGCCGGGCACCGAGGCCTCGATGCCAACCGGGGTGTTAAGGCCGCGAAAATGGACAGTATCGGGATAGGCGTCGCGATCGCTGGCCACCCAAGGCTTTTCGCTGACCGGCAGGGTGCGTTCGTCGTGCACGTGTCTCTCCTAGATCGGGCTTGCGGCCCGCCATCCGTTGCTTGAAAATATCGAGAATGGCGGCCCTGCCCGGTCTTTCTGAGATTTGGATATCGGCAAATCGCCGAACATCTATAAAAAACCGGACAATTGAATTTACAGCAACCCAATGGGCGTCAGGCTTCCGGACGGCTCACCGAGCGGGCGCCGACGCGATGCCCTGTCACACCAGTGCCCAATAGGTGAAGATGGAGTGCGATTTGTCGCGATCCGCCTTGCCCACGAAGATAGTCTGGCTGAGCCATTCATGGGGCCCCTCGGGCGCTTCGAAGCGGGGCGTCAGCCCCATGTAATACTCCGACGGATCGACGTGTTCGTACCGCTGCATGCGATCCAGCACAGCCTTGTCGGCGTGGCGGATTCCGGTGTTGTGAAGCGCAACGATAGTGCCGTCATCTGCCTGGAGCAGGTAGCGCGCATCAAAACGCACGCTGTTGTCGGGCCGGATGGTCGGCCAATCGCCACCGCTGTGCGGAATGACTTTTCCGGAAAAACGCGGCCCCGTCACCGTGCCCCCAAGAACGCCGACGTAGCCACGATCAAAGCCCCAGTACGTCGGCCCATAGCGCAGCCGCTCGCCCAGTTCGATCCGGATCTGAAAGGCAAATTCAAAACTTGGCGGCCGCGCATCGGGCGGGATCACGAAGCCGTTCGCGCTCGTCTGGGTTTTGACAACTTCGGTGGCGGCGTTAGCCAGGGTTGGCAGCATTCCCGCGACGCCCACTGTGCCTGCAATCATGCTCCGGCGCGATACTTCAGCGGTCATCAGATGTCTCTCCCGGCCTGGGCTGGCGATTTCCAGCTCCAATTGTGACGCATTCGTGCGCCTGCTGCAGCGGACTAACCATATAATGTCTGCTTTTTCAAGCCGATTCGATTTAGCTTTTCCCGGATATCAGCCAATCGAGCGATAAAATGACATCGATTGCAAGGAACATGGGTGCACGCCATCGCCTGATATCTGCCAAGGCTAAACGTGCAATTCCTTCTGATTCAGTGCATTATAAATCATCGAATTGCCCGCTCAACGGCTTGCCATCGGGGCACTTTTGGTGACTATGCATTGCACGGTTGAGGGCAGCATGAATTGTCAGGGTAATGACAGTCCGTGATGAGGTTCCGCTAACCCGCGCCTGCTGATATTGCGATGCTGTCGGGCTCCATGATCTGCCCCGCAAATTGGAAGAACAAGATATGACTGCTGCAGCCCATCCTGCGAGTCCTTCGGCGAAAGGTGGCGGCCGAAAGAAAAAATCAAGCCTTCACAAAAGCATAGCCCATGATTTGGGAGTCGCGATCGTCACCGGCCGGCACCAGCCCGGCGATATCCTCAGCACTGAAATCGAATCGAGCGAGCAGTTGAGCGTCTCGCGCAGCGCTTATCGCGAGGCGATCCGTATTCTCACCGCCAAGGGTTTGGTGGAATCCCGCCAACGCACGGGAACGATCGTCTTGCCGATCACGCGTTGGGCCATGCTCGATCCCGACGTGATGGCCTGGATGTTTGAAGGCGGCGCCTCCGAATCGGTGCTGGATGGGCTGTTCGAAATGCGCCTGATCATCGAGCCGGCGATGGCGCGCCTGGCCGCGATGCGCCGCACGCTCGACCATATCGCCGATATGCGCAAATCGCTCCAGACGATGGAACGCCATACGCTCGCCACCGACGAAGGCCAGGCGGCAAACCGCCGGTTCTACAGCATCATCGTGCAGGCGACGGGTAATCCGCCGCTGGTCAACCTCGGCAACAGCCTCGGTACTTTTGTGCTGTGGTACACCGAATTCCAGGGCAACAGCGGCTCTAAGCCACGGGATACGATTGCCGAGCATTGGGAACTGTTCGATGCCGTTGCAGCGGGCATGGTCGACGAGGCCGGCATCGCGATGGAAAAGCTCATCCGCGCCAACCAGGCAGACTTTCCAGAGCGGCAGAATATCGCAATGTAATCCTCAAGGTAGCCAATCGGTAACAATCAAGGTTGTCCCTAGGCGTTCAAAGGTAGACCTGGCTCACATTCCTTTCGAATTTGGCATTTCCGCGCGTTATCCACCCCACTCCACTGGGGTTCAGCATTGAGTGCACAGCAATTGCCTCAAAAGCATGGGACATTAGGCGGCGTGGACAAATTGGCGCTTGAAGCGGACTATCGGTTATGACGGTTGCGCTGAACGGACGATGTTGACCAGAGCAAGCTCATCCATGACCGTTGCGCTCCAGCACCAAACACCTGTTAGTCCAGTCAGGGGCACAATATGGCTGTACAACTCATCGCAGGCGGCTTGTGCGATGTGATCCGATGCCCCCTCGATCGGCTGTTCTTTGCGCAGCAGGGTGGCCCATTCGACCAGTGCTTTTTCGTGATCGATGGCAAGGACTTGGGAGACGTATGTCCCGCCCTCGTATTCGCAGATGAATGTGAAGAGGTCCGATGCCATATGGCAGGCATATATGGTTCGGATCGCTATCGCCACCGGATCTATAGCTGACGCTGCCACCAAGCCTTGATTCAAGGCTGCTTTTTTGGAGGCAGGCTTGAGCAGGGGCGATCTTACAGAAGCGGAATGGCGTGTTCTGAAGGGCTTATTGCCCATCGAGCCTGCAAACCGTGGCCGAGGCATGCCGCCCGAGCAGAACCGCTCCATCATAAATGGCATCCTGTGGCGCCTCCGCTGCGGCGCTCCGTGGCGCGATGTCCCGCCCAAATATGGCAGTTGGAACACCATCTATAGCCGGTTCCGGCGGTGGAGCGAGGCCGGGGTCTGGGAGGCCGTCGCCGTGACGCTGGCCGAGATCATGGCGGACAGCGGCCACTACAGCATCGACAGCACCACCGTTCGCGCCCATGTTTCGGCAGCGGGCGGAAAGGGGGGACTCATCGACGCGCTCTTGGCCGCTCGCGGGGCGGGTTCACCAGTAAACTTCACTGTCTGGCTGATGCCCATGGACGGCCAGTCGCCTTCCACCTGACGGGCGGCGAGGCGGCGGATTGCAAGGCCTATGATGATTTGATCGACCTGCCTGAGCAGGCACCCGATGCCTTCCTTGCGGACAAAGGCTATGACGCCGATGCCATCCGCGCCGATCTCGCCGAGCGAAAGATCAAGGCAGTCATCCCCGGCCGGTCAAACCGCCGCGTGAAGATCGAATATGATCGGGCGCTCTACAAGCAGCGCAATCGCATCGAGTGTATGTTCGGCCATCTCAAGATCAACCGCGCCATCGCCACCAGATACGACCAACTGGCAAACAGCTTCCTCGGCATGGTCCATCTCGCCACAACCAGATACTGGCTCAAATTTGTCCACAGCGCCCGGCTGGAGGCAAAAACCGCCAGTTCAAGGAGGCGAGGACGCGCAATATCGGAAATATTGTGCGACGAGCCGACGCGGAAATGACGATTTTAGGTCCAGCCCCGAAGGGGTTGTGGAATTTGTTCACGCCGCCGAACTGGCGGCTACCAGGTTTGCTCGTGGAACGGCGGATTGTGGTCAACGGGATTGTCGACATGTCACGCCAGCTGGCGGCCACCCTCGCGATTTGCTCGGACGGTGCGATGCCCTCAACGTCGATTCACAGCCGATCCGAGCGCCGATCAGCGGGAATGGCGTCAGACTGCAGTTGTCGTTTTGACGGTTCCGTTGCACGCACGTGCTTTGCCCCCGGTACACATTCAGCGAGCCGCTGACTCCGTAGGTTGGCCGGCGATATGGCCCCAGGGCGACGGGGACGGGCGGACAGCTTTCTTTAGCCCATCGCCTGCAGCTTGCGTCTCAATGTAAAGCGCGTCACCGATAGGCCGAACTAATCCCAGACTACCGATCGCAATGCCGATTCGGCCCAGGCCGCCCTAATCAACGCAGTGATTGAGAAGGCCGTGCCCGCGCTGATCGCCACACGCGATGCGCTTGATCGCTTCCACGCGATGATGCGCTCGAAGGAGAAGGCACGGCTCGATCCGTGGATCGCCATGGCGGCGAAGACCAAGCTCGCTGCGTTCGCCGCTAGCGTCGAGGCCGACAAGGATGCGATGGCCGCCGCGATCTCGACGCCGCGGTCCAGCCGTCAGGTCGAGGGCAAGGTCAACCGCTTAAAGGTCATCACGCGCCAGATGGTACTGGGCGCGCCAAAATCGACCTGCTCAAAGCCAGGGTTATGGCGCCAACATGAGCCGAATTGCACGGAATGTGAGTCAAACCCAAATTTGCACGCCGTTTGACACGATGTCGGCGTGAGAAGCGTAAGTGCAACCGTTGATGAATCGTATAAAAGTAGCTCGCCCCATCATATTCGATGATGCAGCGGCCCCACGTTCCGGCGCCACTATCCTACAACTGTATCTTCACGGTCCGGACTCCGTAATAGTTACGCCGCGCCCTCGGCGGGGTGATTCGATGGCACCAAGAACTCAAACCTCCCCAAGAAAATTTTGAGGGTATCGCTTAGGGTACCATGCAGAAGATCGCTGCCAAAAAAAGTGGCGGAATTGAGGGATAAATGGGTGCAAATACGAGTTCTCTCCTGGCGCCCCATAACCACCGGCGAAGACAGGGAAACAGCAGCAATGGCCAAGACTTCCAAGCTCCTGGCGATCATGGCGATCGTCCTGGCCCTGTGCGGCTTGGTGCTATTGGGCGGGGGATTGTGGCTCGCGATCGAAGGCGGCAGCTGGTTCTATGCCCCGGCGGGGCTGGCCCTTATCGCCTGCGCCGTGCTGCTGTGGCGGCGCCAGGTGGCGGCGCTGCACCTCTATGCCGCGCTGGTGGTGGCCACGCTGGCTTGGGCACTGGTGGAAATCGGGCTGGACTGGTGGGCGCTGGTGCCGCGTGGCGACGTGATCTTTATCCTCGGCGCCCTGCTGTTGCTGCCCTGGATCACGCGGCGGCTGGTGCCCGCCCGGCCGGGCTGGTGGCGCAATGCCGGGCCGCTGGCGCTCGCCCTGATCCTGGCCGGCGCGATCGGCCTTGCCGCCATG
>NZ_KE148327.1:0-241 GCF_000410615.1 Novosphingobium sp. B-7
CGGCACCGCGCGCTGCACCCCGTCGGCGCCGGCCAGGATCGCGCCGCCGCCCTGCCCATCGGCTGTGGATCGCGTGCCGAGCAGAGTGAACGGCAGCGCAGCACCCGCCGCACCGCCCCCGCCACCGCCATCTGGCACATCGCGCGCAAATGGATCGAATTGGGCAAAAAGCGCGGCGCGCGCCGGGGCATCGAGCACCACCAGGCCGGCGCTATTGCCCGCCGTCTCCGGCGTGAGCGGC
>NZ_KE148327.1:461-7288 GCF_000410615.1 Novosphingobium sp. B-7
TCTGCCCCACCCATTGCCGCAGCCAGGGTAAGCCACAGGCCCGCGCGCAGGATGCGGGAAAGGCTCGATTTCGGTGGCTCTAGCCGCTAGGCCAAGGGCATGCCCGCCTGGTTTCCATCTTCCTGGCACCGCGCCCTGCTGCGGCTGGCCCATCGGCTGCGCGTGGCCTGGTGGCGCTGGCGCCGCGTGCCGGTGCCCGGCTGCATGGTCGTGGCGCGCGATGCGCAAGGCCGCGTGCTGCTGGTGCGGCACAGCTATCACCACAGCCATGCCTGGATGCTGCCCGGCGGAGGCCTGGCGCGCGGGGAAAGCCCGGTGGCAACCGCCGCGCGCGAACTGGCCGAGGAAACCGGCTGCACGCTGCACGATGCGGTGCATTTTACCGATCACCTGCGCGATCGCGGCGGCTGGCTCAACCAGATCGCGCTGGTGGCTGGAACCGCGCTGGGCAGCCCGCGCGCCGATGGACGCGAACTGCTCGACGCCGCATTCTTTCCCGTCGCGGCTTTGCCCGAGACCACCAGCCCCGCCACGCGCGAGATGATCGCCTTGTGGCAGGATTACGCGCGCCAGCAGCAGCAATAGGCGTCAAAAAGGGAGCTGCGCCTGCCCCGGCGGCGCGGCAACAGCGGCTGGCTGGCCCGGCTCTTCCAGTGCCGAGAGCGTTACCCCCATCAGCCGCACCGGCTGTGGCAGCGGCAAGACCTGGTCGAGCAGGCCGCGTGCCACATCGGCCAGTGCATCGCGGCTCGCCACCGGGGTTGCCAGCGAACGGGCACGGCTCATCGCCGTAAAGTCCTTGAACTTCAGCTTGAGCGTCACGGTGCGGCCGGCCACGTCGGCCCGTGCCACGCGATCCCACGCCAGGTCGATGATCGTTTCCAGCGTTTCGCGCAGGACTGGGCCAGATGACAGGTCACGATCGAACGTGCGCTCTGCCCCCACAGACTTGCGCGGACGATCGGCGGTCACCGCGCGTAGATCGATTCCCCGCGCCGCGCGATAGAGATAATCGGCCTGGGCACCAAAATGCTGGCGCAAGGTGGCCAGGCTTTGCGCGCGCAGGTCTGCTCCGGTGGCAATGCCCAGCGCCGCCATCTTTTCCGCGCCGCGCGGCCCCACCCCGTGAAACCGGGCCACCGGCAGGCCGGCGACGAAGGCCGCACCCTCACCTGGGCGGATCACGCACAGGCCATCGGGCTTGTTCTGGTCACTCGCCAGCTTGGCCAGGAACTTGTTGTAGGACACCCCGGCGCTGGCGGTCAGCCCGGTCTGCGCGCGGATGCGCTGGCGAATGAGTTCGGCGATGCGCGTGGCCGATCCGATCCCGCGCAAGTCACGCGTGACATCGAGATAGGCCTCGTCGAGCGACAGCGGCTCCACATCGAGGGTGTAATCCAGGAAGATCGCGCGAATCTGTTGCGACACCATGCGATAGACATCGAAGCGCGGGCGCCGAAAGATCAGATCGGGGCACAGTTGCACCGCGCGTGCCGAGGGCATGGCCGAACGCACACCAAACCGGCGCGCCTCATAGCTGGCCGCGGCCACCACCCCGCGCGCGGCATTGCCGCCCACGGCCACAGGCTTGCCGCGCAGCTCGGGCGCGTCGCGCTGCTCCACGCTGGCATAGAAGGCATCCATGTCGACATGGATGATCTTGCGCAGGCCCGGCGCCTCATCGGCATCGGGCACGGGAAAAGGGGGCGAAGGCGGGGATTCGGACATCGGCATGAATGCGGCGTCCGTCATGCCACAAACAACGGTCAAGGGCTGCAACAAAACCTTGGATTGCCGCGCCCTGCCTGCCATAGGATCGTTATGCAACCTGACTATCCAGCCCGACGGCGCCCGATCAAGGCGCTGGGTGGGCGCGAATTCATTGCCATGATGGCGCTGCTCATGGCGCTTCAGGCGCTGGCCATCGATGCCATGCTGCCTGGGCTCGGGCAGATCGCCGCAGACCTGGGCGTCAGCGATCCCAATCGCCGCCAGCTGGTGGTGGGGATATTCCTGGTTTCGGCCGGCGTGGGCGCGCTGGTGCCTGGCGCGCTGGCCGATCGCCACGGCCGGCGCCCGGTGCTGCTGGTCACGATCGTGCTCTATGTCGCGCTGGCCCTGGGCTGCGCCATGGCGCCTGATTTCGATACCCTGCTGGTGCTGCGCGCACTGCATGCGGTGTCGAGTGCCGGTGTGGCGGTGCTGCCGGCCGCGATCGTGCGCGATCGTTTTGCCGGAGACCAGATGGCACGCACCCTCTCGACCGTCTCCACCGTGTTCATGGTCGTGCCGATGCTGGCGCCCAGTGTGGGGCAATTCGTGCTGCTGTTTGCCGGCTGGCGCTGGATCTTCGGGGTGCTGGCGGTGCTGGCAACGATCATGGGCGTGTGGGTGTTCATGCGCCTGCCCGAAACGCTCGACCCGGCCAACCGCCAGCCGATCATGCCGATGACCATCGCGCGCAACATGGCCCATTCGGCGATCGAGCGGTCTTCGGCCGGCTATGTCCTGGGGGCAGCGCTCGTTTTCGGGGCGATGTTCGGATACATCAACTGCTCGCAGCAACTCGTGGCCGAACACTTTGGCGCGGGCCGTTATTTCCCGCTGATCTTTGGCGCCACGGCGCTGTCGCTATCGTTCTCCAATTTCTTCAACGCCCGCATCGTCGAACGTTTTGGCGCGCGGCGCGTGTCGCAGACGGCGCTGCTGGCGTGCATCTGCCTCAGCCTGTTGCAGGTGCATTTCGCCTTCAGCCCGCACCAGACGCTGCTGCGCTTCATGCCGGTGATGGCCGCCAACATTTGCGCGATGGGCTTTATCGGCGCCAATTTCAGCTCGATCGCGCTGCAGCCCTTTGCCCGCACCGCAGGCGCGGCCAGTTCGATGCAGATGTTCATGCGCACGCTGATCGGCTCGCTGATCGGCATCGCGATCGGCCAGGTCTATGACGGCACGGCGCGGCCCCTGTCGCTGGCATTCGTCACCTGCGGGCTGCTATCGCTGTGCCTCGTGCTCTATTCCGAGCGCGGCCGCCTGTTCCGCCGCCTGATTCCGCCGGGCGGGGAGCGGGTGCTGGTGGACGTGCATTGATCGCCTGTCAGGCCACGGCACGGCCGATGGCAGCCAGCGCCACGCCGGCGCGTTCGGGCCGGGCGAAGTGATAGCCCTGCATCAGGCGGATGCCGAGCGCACGGGCCGTAGCGACCTGCGCTTCATCCTCCACGCCTTCGATCATGCACTCGATGCCCAGTTGCCAGGCAAACGAGACGATCGTGCCCACGATCGCCCGCGCGCCCGGATCGCTGGACAGCGCGGCAGCCAGCCCGCGATCGATCTTGACCATGTCGAGCGGCAGATCGCGCAATTGCGACAGGCTAGACCAGCCCGCCCCGAAATCATCGAGCGCGAGGCGGAAACCCGCCGCCCGGAATGCCTCGAGCTGGGCGTGGGCGCGGCGCGGATCGGCGATCAGCGCCGCTTCGGTCACTTCCAGCATGAAGCGCGCCGGGTCGGCGCCGGCATCGCGCACCAGCCGGGCAAGGGAGTCGACCGCGCCCTCGCGCGTTACATCCCGCGGGGTCAGGTTGATCGCCACCGTCAGCCCCTGGCGCCAGGCATCGCATTCCGCCAGCGTCCGGCCCATCACCGCCTGGGTCAGTTCGCCGGTGCGGCCGGTCGCCGCGGCCAGATCGATGAACTCGCCCGGTGCCAGCCAGGTCTGCCCATCGGGCGACCAGCGGGCAAAGGCCTCGAACCCGACGACCGCCAGGCTGTCCACATCATAATAGGGCTGGTAGAGCAGGCGCAGCCGATCATCCAACAGGCAATCGTTGAACTGGCGAGTCATCGCGCTGCGCTGCTGCAGGGCGGTTTCGTCGTCCGGGCCAAATAGCACGATGGCGCCCTCGCCCCGCTTCTTGGCCTTGTAGAGCGCGGCGTCGGCGCGTTCCAGGCAGGCGCCCACGCTGGGCCCGCGCACGCGATGAAGGCCGGTGGAAGCGTGCAGGCGCAGGCTGACCCCGTTGTGGAGCACCGGCGCGCGCACCGACTGCGCCAGGTCTTGCGCGGCAGCGGTGACGCCGGTGGCGTCGAGCCGGCCATCGAACAGGATGGCAAATTCATCGCCGCCCAGGCGCCCATGCGCGAGGACGCCGGAAATCGCACCGATGCGCGTGGCCACCGCGCGCAGCACATCGTCACCGGCGGCATGGCCATAGGTGTCGTTGACGTGCTTGAACCCGTCGAGATCGAGCAAGGCCAGCCACGGGGCCGCCAATTCATGCCGGCCCACATCCTGATCCAAACGCGCCAGGATTGCCCGGCGATTGAGCGCCCCGGTCAGGGCATCGCGCGAGGCCTGTTCGAAATTCCTTTCCGCCAGCCGCGCCGCCAGGCGTTCGCGCCGCGCCAATTGCTGGCGTGACAGTTCCAGCCGGACGAAATCGGCATGGAAACCGAATGTCATAGCCAGCACGGTGAGATTGGCCATGACCAGCAGCAGGACCACCGGCCACAGGTGCGTGCCATCCACCACGAGATAGACGGTACAAGCCGGCACGGTGGAGGCAAAGACCAGCCGCAGCGCCGCCGCCGGAGCATGCGCAAGGCCGAGCACCCCTGCCACGGAAATTACCGAGAGCAAGACGCAGAGCAATGCGCGCTGCGCCTCGCCGCCGACACAATAGAGATAGAGCGCCCACAGCACCGCAAACAGCACCGAAAGGCCCACGCTGGTTGGCAGCGCATCGAGATCCTTGCGCCGCAGCGCCAGAGGCCGGCGCTCCACTTGCACAGGCAGCCAGTGCCAGCCGCGCTCTGCCACGAACACCATCATGACAACGCCCGGCACCAGCACCGGCCACGGCACGGTGCCGGCCACCCGCATGATCACCAGCCCGACCGCCAGCAACGCCAGCAACGACAGCAGTGGCAGGCGGCGGGAGAGATTGTGCGTATAGGCCGCGACCATCGCCTCACCGCGGTACGCGCGCCGGTGGGCCCCATCCATGATCGCGCCCAGCAGCGCCCCTATCACCCGGCTGCGGGCGCGCAGGCGCGGACGCAGCGGCAAGGATTCGGCCGCGATGGCAGCGACCATCCCAACCTGTTCCGCCTGAGGGTTTCCACTAAGGGGTTCCATCTCGCGGGCATAGGACCCAGGCGGTTAACAGGTGGTATGCGTCGGCGTTTCAACGGTTTGTTACAGCAGGTTGTCTGCCAACGCTGTCACGCCGGGATCGCGCGGATTCAGGTCTCCGCCAGGGCCGCAACCAGGGCCTTGACCTTTTTTTGGCGCCACTGCGGCAAGGGAGCGACCAGCCAATAGCCGCGCCGGCTGTTCTCCACCTCACCCAGGGCGACGACGCGGCCGGTCGAGAGGGCATATTCGGCCAGGAGCAGCGGCACGCGCGCCTTGCCCAGGCCCGCCGCAGCGGCGCTGATCGCAGTGCCGGCGTCGCCCACGGAAAACGCCACTTCGCGCCCCTCACCCGCTGGCACCGGATCACCGGGCCAGCCGATCCAGGCGCCATCGCCGTTTTCGCCGCTCACGTCGGCAAAGCCGGGAGCGGCGACGATCACGGTTTGCGGCGCGCCGAGCGGAATGCCTTCGAGTTCGCCCGGCCCTTCGGCCCAGCGCACGGCCAGATCGAGATTGGCCTCGGTGAAATCGATATCGCCATCGCCGCCAACCAGCGAAAAGCGCAATGCCGGGTTTTCGGCGCGAAACGCGGCCAGCCGCTGGCTGAACCAGGCGGCAAAGAAATCGCGCGGGCAGGCAATGGTATAGACGTGGCTGGATTGCCCCGCCTGCATCGCCTGCACGCCTTCCTCAAAGCGCAGGAAGCCCTCGCGGATGGCATCGAGGCCGGCGGCCGCCTCGTCGGTCAGTTCCAGCCCCTTGGACGTGCGGCGAAACAGCACGACGCCGAGCAGGTCTTCCAGCGCGCGGATCTGCTGGCCCACGGCGGCGGGCGTCACCGCCAACTCGTCGGCCGCGCGGGTGAACGACAGGTGGCGTGCCGCAGCGTCGAGCACGCGCAGCCCGTTGAGCGGGAGATGGGTCCGCTTCATTGGTGGTATCGCCCTTCGCTTGGCGGTCAGTTGGCCGTGGCCGGGGCGGCCAGCGGAAAGAACGGAATGGCTACGTCAAACACGCTGCCATCGTCACGGCGCATGGTATAGTGCCCCTCCATGCTGCCGGTGGGCGTGCCGAGCGGGCAGCCCGAGACATAGTCATGCGCCTGGCCTGGCAGCAGGCGGGGCTGTTCGCCCACCACGCCTTCGCCATCGACAAAGCTGACATGGCCGCGCCCATCAGTGATGCGCCAATGCCGGGTGATCAACTGGGCCGGCTCGGCCGAATCATTCTCGATGCGGATGTGATAGACCCAGAACCACTTGCCGGCCGCCACGCGCGATTGCTCCGGCAGAAAATTGACCGCCACCCGGACGGTCATTCCCTGCGTAATCGCGGCATGCTGGAATAGCTGCTTCATCCTTGGCAACCTAACGCACTTGTGCCTTTGTTCCAATGCCCGAAATGGACTTTCCCGGCAGGACGCTTGCCCTGGGCGACGCCACGCGGCACAGGCAGGCAGGTGATGGATGACGCAACGCCGCCTTCGCTTCCCGATGCCGGGCCAGTGCCGCAGATCGTCTGCGCGGTGCTGGCGCATGGCGAAACCGGCGCGGTGGTGCGCCTGCTGGGCAGCGAAACCGGCCTGGTTGCGGCCTATGTTGCCGGCGCGCGCGGCCGCACGCTGCGGCCCGTGCTGATCCCGGGCAACCTGGTGGCGGCAGACCTGGTGCGGCGCAGCGAAAGCCGC
>NZ_APCQ01000489.1:0-38763 GCF_000410615.1 Novosphingobium sp. B-7
AACAGCCGGTCGCCGGTGTGGCGGCGCGCCCGGCGCGCGGCCATGCGGGCGCCATGCGGGCGCGGCGCTGGGCGGCCAGCGTATCAGCAGAAGAGGAAGTCAGCGTGTCCATGATCGGCTCACTCATAGGCTTCGCGATAGCGCTTCACCACGCGCAGGGCGATGAAGTTGAGCGCCAGGGTGACAAGGAACAGCACCATGCCCAGGGCAAAGGCCGAAAGGGTGGCCGGGTGATCGAAGCTGCCTTCGCCGGTGAGCATGGCAACGATCTGGAACGTCACCGTGGTCATTGACTGGAACGGATTGGCAGTGAGATTGGCCGAGGCGCCGGCCGCCATGACCACGATCATGGTTTCGCCGATTGCGCGGCTGACCGCCAGCATGATGCCGGCGACGATGCCGGGCAGCGCGGCGGGTACCAGCACCTTGCGGATGGTTTCGGCGCGGGTGGCGCCCATCGCCAGGCTGCCATCGCGCAGGGCATCGGGCACCGCGGCGATGGAATCGTCGGCCATCGAGGAGACGAAGGGAATGATCATCACCCCCATGACCAGGCCTGCGGCCACCGCGCTTTCGGTCGAGGCGCTGGAAATGCCGATTCCTTGCGCAAAATCGCGCACGGCCGGCGCCACGGTGAGGGCGGCGAAATAGCCGTAGACCACCGTCGGCACACCCGCGAGGATTTCGAGCAGCGGCTTGATCACCTTGCGCACGGTGGAAGAGGCATATTGCGTGAGGTAGATCGCGCTCATCAGGCCAAGCGGGATGGCCACCAGCATGGCAATGATCGCGCCGATATAGATCGTGCCCCAGAACAGCGGGATGGCGCCAAACTGCTTGCCATCGACCGCGCCGGTGCTCATCGGATCGGGCGCCCAGTGGGTGCCGAACAGGAAATCAATGGGCGAGACCATGCCGAAAAAGCGCACGGTTTCGAACACCAGGCTGATGATGATGCCGGCCGTGGTGAGGATGGCGACGAGCGAAGCGATCAGCAGCAGCGACATGACCGCCCGCTCCACCCGCGTGCGGGCGGTGAAATCAGGCTTGAGGCGCAGGAAGGCAAAGGCCCCGCCAGCCAGCGCGACCAGGATGGTGACGATCAGCCCGATCGATTCATAGCGGGCGAGCGCGACGCGATAGGGCGCGATCAGCCCTTCGGCCTCGGGCATGAACACGCCAAACGCTTTGCCTTCGGCCACGGCGCGGGCCTGCGCCAGCATGGCTTCGCGTTCAAAGCCAAAGCCGGGCAGGGCCGCTGCTGCCGGATCGGCCAGGACATGCGCGGTGATCAGCGCCGGGCTGACCGCATTCCACACCAGGGCAAAGACCAGCGCCGGCACCGCGATCCACAGCGCCACGTACCAGGCATGGAAGCTGGGCAGCGAATGCAGGCGCGCATCCGGCGTCTTGGCGCGAAACGCCCAGGCGCGCGAGCGGGCCGCCAGCCAGCCGACAAGGCCCAGCCCGAAGGCGAGCAGGAGAAGAATGGCTGGCGACATGACTGGGCTTTCCCGTCCTTTCTTACTTGAGCTGCGAACCGTCGAGCGACGGCATCGTGGTCACGGCCTTGGCGCTTTCGGCCAGGACGGCATCGGGCGCAACCACCATGCCGAGCTTGGCGAGCGTGCCATCCTTGCCCCACAGCTTTGACCATTGCGTGACATAGGCCTGCAGACCCGGAATCGCCTTGAGGTGGGCCTTCTTCACATAGATGTAGAGCGGGCGGGCGCCGGGATAGCTGAAGTTGGAAATGGTCTCATAGGTCGGCGTGATGCCGCTCATGGTCAGGCCCTTGATGCGATCGGCGTTGGATTCGACATAGGAGAAGCCGAAGATGCCGATGGCCTTGGGATTGGCCTCGATCTTCTGCACGATCAGGTTGTCGTTCTCGCCGGCATCGACATAGACGCCGTCTTCGCGCACCTGGGTGCAGACGTCGTCATGCTTCTTCTTGTCGCTGTCCTTGAGCGCCTTCATCTCGGGATTGGCGTCGCAGCCCTTGGCCAGGATCAGTTCCTTGAGCGCGTCACGCGTGCCCGAGGTGGACGGCGGGCCATAGACCAGGATCGGATCGGCCGGCAGCGCCGGGTTCACGTCGGCCCAGGTCTTGGCGGTGTTGGGCTTGCCATAGGGGTTCTTGGCGAGCGCCTTGTAGATGTCTTCCGGGGTCAGCGCGAGATTGGCGCCGCCCTTGGCTTCGGCAAAGGCCACGCCATCCAGGCCAACCTGGATTTCGGTGATGTCCTTCACGCCATTGGCGACGCATTCGTCGAATTCCGACTTCTTCATGCGGCGCGAGGCATCGGCGATATCGGGGTGCTGCGGGCCGACACCGGCGCAGAACAGCTTCATGCCGGCGCCCGTGCCGGTCGATTCGATGATCGGCGACTTGATCGAGGGATCGCTCTTGGCGAGCTGCTCGGCGACGGCCTTGGCAAAGGGATAGACGGTGGACGAGCCGACGGCGCGCACCTGGTCGCGGCTGCCGGAATCGGCGCCGCCGCAGCCGGCGAGAGCGAGCGAACCCAAAGCGGCAGTGGACAGAGCAAGTGTGCGAAGCGTGACCATGGCAATACCTTCCATTCCCCGTGGCCAGGAAGTGTCCCGGTGGATGAGCGGCCAATGCGACCAGGGTGTGACAGCTTTATGACAAAAGCTGCGGCATTTGTGACAAAACCATGGTGTCGTTGAAAAACGCCCGTTCAGCCCGGCAAGCCAGTCTGGCTAGGCAGCGGTTGGCGCAGCCTCAGGCGCGGCCAGGGGCAGGCGCACGGTCACGGTCGATCCTTCGCCCAATGTGCTGGCAATGTCGAGCTTGCCGCGATGGCGCTCGACGATATGCTTGACGATCGCCAGGCCCAGGCCGGTGCCGCCCGCCGCGCGGCTGCGGCCCGGATCGGACCGGTAGAACCGCCGGGTCAGATAGGGCAGGTGATCGGGGTGGATGCCTTCGCCCTGGTCGGCCACTTCCAGCACCACGTCGCTGCCGTCGCGGTGGACCCGCACCGCCACCGGGGCCTGCGCATCGCCATATTTGAGCGCATTGTCGATCAGGTTGCGGATCAACTGGTCAAGCTGCTGGCGATCGCCACAGACCACGCCGGTCTCGGTTTCGGGCAGGATGCGTTCGTCACCCACGGTGAAGCCCACTTCGCTGGCGATGGTTTGGGCCATCTGCCCCAGATCGATGCGTTCGCGCGGGAATTCGTGCTTTTCCGCCTCGATGCGCGAAAGCGACATGAGGTCTTCCACCAGCGTCTGCAGGCGCTTGGCTTCGCGCAGCACGGTGGCGTGGAACTTGGCCGAGGTGGCCGGATCGATCCGGGCATCGGGATCGGCCAGGGTTTCGACATAGCCGATGATCGAGGCCAGCGGGGTGCGCAACTCGTGGCTGGCGTTGGCGACGAAATCGGTGTGGGCGCGGCTGATATCGGCCTCGGCCGTGCGGTTGACCAACTCGATCAGCGAAAAGCGGTCGTCGATCGCCACCCGGCTGACCTGCCAGATGCTGCGTGCGCCGGTAAGGCCGCGAACCAGCGCGGTTCCCTCCGGCTTGTCGAGCAGGGTGATCGCCTCGGGATGGCGCAGCGCCACGCGCGCGTCCTGCCCGACGATATGCGGGCCCAGCGCCTCACGCGCGGCGGCATTGGCCGAGGCGATGCGCTGGCGATCGAGCATCAGCACCGGCACGCTGAACGGCTCCACCAGGGCGACCATGGCCTGGCGCGAGACGCTGCCTTCCTCGGGCCGGACCTGGACGATCTCCGGCTCGGGGCTGGCGAGCCACAGTGAGGCCAGCCACACCACCAGGACGGCAAAGGCAAGCCACAGGCTGGAGCCGGCAAACGGCATGGCCGCAGCGGCGACCAGGGCAATGCCCACGCTTGTCCAGGGCAGGGCCAGACCTTTCATCGGGGGATGTCACTTTCGCCAGGAAACGCAGATAGCGCACCTGTTAGGCGAGGGCAGGGGGGCGCGGCAAGCCCGCTGCCGGCCTGTCACACTTGCCGCCAAGGCTGTCCACAGGCTTGGCTGAGGGACGCGGCGGCGGCGCTGGACACGCGCGCTTTTGCTTCCGTTTCGGCGGGAGTGGTGACAGTTGGCGCGCGTGCCTGCTATTCATTAGCCATCTAACATGCTGCTTTTCCCTGAAGATGATCTGAAAAGCGGCCATTCTGGTACACGACTTAGTTGCGCGCGATACCGCCAAAGCTGCGGGGAAAGCCGTGGCGGGCAGGCGTGGCGGCGCGTAGATGAGACCAAGGTCGAACATTCCCCTTCATCGTCCGCCGCCATGGCGGGCAACGGGGCGCCGGGTTGCGCTGGCGGCTTGCAAGGCCGGCTCTAAGGCCTGTCGAGGTGTGGGGCGTGCGCACGCGCGGCCTGATCGGCGCCAAGAAGTGGGAGGACGATTGCGTGAAATCCTCGGATCGCAACGGCGCCGACAAGGCCGTTCTGGCCGACCTGATCGGCAAGCTGGAAGGCTCGCTGGCGGTGCTCGATCACCAGGGCGCCTCGCTGGCGGCCGCGCACCTTTCTATGGTGCTGGATCTGATGCGCAAGGAACTGGCTGGCCCGCGCCCGATGGAGGGGATCGCCGGCATTCCCGCCACGATACAATCCTCGCAACTGCATTGAGGGCGTGATTGCGGGCGCGCACAGCCCAGCATAATGCGATGGGTATGCGGCGTGCCGACGATGTGGTGTGGTTCCGCGCCAATTGCGCCGGAATGGTGACCCCTACGGGAATCGAACCCGTGTTTCAGCCGTGAAAGGGCCGCGTCCTGACCGCTAGACGAAGGGGCCTTGCATGCGAAGGCATGGTTGCCGGCGAAACATGGCGCATTGCATGGCATGCCGGCAATCCGCACCTTGAGGCAAGATGCAGATGGTGACCCCTACGGGAATCGAACCCGTGTTTCAGCCGTGAAAGGGCCGCGTCCTAACCGCTAGACGAAGGGGCCGTCCGGCAGCGTGCAATGATGGTGACCCCTACGGGAATCGAACCCGTGTTTCAGCCGTGAAAGGGCCGCGTCCTGACCGCTAGACGAAGGGGCCTCCGGGCTTGCGCCGCTGGGCAGGTCCGCGCCTCTATTAGGCTGGGGCCGGTGCGTCAACCCGCCGATCCAAAAAAATCAGACCCAAAAAATTCAATCGGCAAACGCGGCATCTTCGATATGCAATTCGGCGGCGGGGCGGCTGCCCCAGTCGTCGAGCCGGGCGCGTCCGGCCAGCCATAGCTGGCGGCCCTTGCAGCCGTGCAGCAGGGCCTGGCCCAGATCGGTTTGTGCTGCGCGAAAGGCCATGGCCTTGAACGATCGGCCATCGGCCCCGGCCACGATCGCCCGCACGTGATCGTTGCCGACGATATCGCACTTGACCAGCCGCACCGGGCCCACTGCCACGCGCGGGCCGGGCCAGCCCACGCCATAAGGGCCAGCCCCTTCCAACGTTTCGACCAGGCTGGGGGTCAGGCCGCCGGGGCTGAGCGACAAGTCGAGCGCCAGGCTTTGCGCGGCGCGGGCATTGGCCACGTCGCGACCGAGGCGTTCATCGAGCCATTGCGCCAGCGGCTCCACGCTGTCGGGTGCGATGGTCAGGCCACAGGCCATGGCATGGCCGCCGCCCTTGACCAGCAGCCCGACCTCGCGTGCGGCGATGATCGCTGCGCCCAGATCGACGCCGGGGATGGAGCGGCCCGAACCCCTGCCCATGCCAGCGCCATCAACTTCGGCCTGTTCGCCATCGTCGAGGGCGATGACCAGCGTGGGCTTGCCGGTCTTTTCCTTGATGCGGCCAGCAACGATGCCGATCACGCCGGGATGCCAGCCCAGGCCGGACACTACCACCACGGCGCGGTTGTGCTGCGCTTCCACTTGGGCTTCGGCCGCTTCCTGCACGGCCTGTTCGATCGCGCGGCGCTCGTCGTTGAGAGCCGAGAGGCGCGTGGCGATGTCCTTGGCCTCGTCAGGGTCTTGTGTCGTCAGCAGCCGCACGCCGAGCGAGGAATCGCCGATGCGCCCGGCGGCATTGATGCGTGGCCCCAGGGCAAAGCCCATGTCGCTGGCAGTTGGCGCACGGGTGATGCGGCTGGCATCGATCAGCGCGGAAAGCCCGATATTGGCGCGCTTGGCCATGACTTTCAGCCCCTGCGCCACCAGCGCGCGGTTCAGGCCCTTGAGCTGCGCCACGTCGGCCACAGTGCCCAGCGCAACCAGATCGAGCAGGCCCATGAGATCGGGCGCCGGGCGGCTTTCGAACCATCCCCGCGCGCGCAGGACACGCACTGTCGCCACGGCAAGCAGGAAGGCCACGCCCACGGCGGCAAGATGACCATGCGCGGCGGCCTCGTCATCCTCGTCCAGGCGATTGGGGTTGACCAGGGCCACGGCAGGGGGAAGGTCGGGCGCGCACTTGTGGTGATCCACCACGATCACGTCGATGCCGGCGGCTGCGGCCTGGCCCAGCGCCTCGTGCGCCATGGCGCCGCAATCCACGGTGACGATCAACTGGCTGCCTTCGCGGCCCAGCCGCACCAAGGCCTCGCCCGAGGGGCCATAGCCTTCGAGCAGGCGATCGGGAATATAGGCCTGGCCTTCCACGCCGAGCGCGCGCAGCAGGCGCAGCAGCAGTGCGGCGCTGGTGGCGCCATCCACGTCGTAATCGCCATAGACGGTGATCCGCTCGCCACGCACCACGCCTTCGGCCAGGCGGCGCGCGGCCACCTCCATGTCGCGGAAAATGGCCGGATCTGGCAGGAAATCGCGCAAGGTGGGGCGGCGGTGCCGCTCAAGATCATCGTGCGGCACCCCACGCGAGAGCAGCAACTGGTCTACCAGATCATTGCTGAGGCCATCGTCGCCACCGCCGGCGCGGCCGAAACGGCCGGAAAGGTCCATGTTGCCGCCGCGCCAACGCCAGGCGAGGCCGGAAAGGGAATGGGTAATCGCAGTGACCGGGATCATTGTTGCGCGGTAGCCGATTGCCGCCCCATGGGCAAACCGCACGGGTAGATACATCGCCAGGAAACCGATTTGGCAAAGCTGCGTTCATATCCGATTTGACACCAATGGATCGGCGCTTGTGCCGGGGATGACAAACGCTGCGGGGGCGGCGGTGGTGAAAAGGACAGGGGGCATGCTGGCAATCATCTGGCACAGCCGCACCGGCGCGGCACAGGCCATGGCACAGGCCGCTGCGCAAGGCGCGGCACAGGCCGGCGCGCCGGCGCAGCTGTTGCCGGCCGAGCAGGTTAACCCCGCGCAATGCATTGCAGCGCAAGGTTTCCTGTTCGTCTGCCCGGAAAACCTTGGCAGCATGAGCGGAGAGATGAAGGCGTTCTTCGATCGCTGCTATTACCCCCTGCTGGAGCAGATCGAAGGGCGCGCCTATGCCACGGCCATCGCAGCAGGAACGGCGGGGGGGGGAGCACAGGCGCAGATCGACCGGATCGTGACCGGTTGGCGTTTGCGCCGCGTTGCGCCGCCCTGCATCATTCTAACGGGTGCGGATCGGCCCGATTCGATCTTGGCGCCCAAGGCCCTGCCGCATACTGCATTGCAAAAATGTCGCGAACTGGGGCAGTTGCTAGCGTCGGGTTTGGAAATGGGCGCTTTTTGAGCATGTCGCGCCGGGGTGTTGACGAAATTTCGACGGTATCGGGTGCAGGCCCTGTAGATCGCCGCAATGGATTGCGGCGCAAGGGTTTGTCCAACGACAGGAGCGTAAGCGGTGGCTGATGGTCAGGAAAGTGCGGGGGGGCGCGCGGTGGCGACGCTGTTGTTCGCCCCTGGCACGCGCCCTGATGCCGATGCCCTGGCCGGGTTGGCCCAGGCCGAGCACGCCTTTGCCGTGAGCCATCGCCCGGGCGGTGCGGCCCGTTGGGTGGAACTGCTGCGCGATGGTTTGACGTTCGATCTGACTGGTTTGGCGCCAAAAGAGGGGATGGCAACAGCGCTTGCGAACCTGCGTGTGGGCCTGCCTGCGGATTTTGACGCGAGCACCTATGAAGCGCTGCTGCTGGCGCCGGGGCCGCACTTGGCCGGGGCGGAAAGCCTCTTGCCGGTGGTGCAGGTGGCGGCCAGCCTGTTGCTGGCGCTGGCGACTTTGCCGGGCTTGGCGGCGATCGGCTGGTTGCCGGCGGGCAACCTTGTTTCGCCGCGCTGGTTCGTCGACGCCGTGCGCCCGTGGCTGAATGGCGGGCCGTTTCCGGCCATGGCCCTGGCCGGCCTGAAGCGCGGAGATGATCGCGTGACCAGCATCGGCCTGGACTTTTTCATCGGGCAAGAGTTCGAATTGCACACCGGGGGTGAGCGACCGGGAGAGTTGCATGCCCGTGCGGCGGTGCGCTTGGCGGATTGGTTGATTGCCCATGGCCGCGTGGACCAGGCCCAGGCGGTTGAACTGCCGGGTGTGGGCACGCTCTGGTTAGAACCGGACGAAGGCTGTATCATTTCGGGACGATGGGCCTAGCGAAATGTGTTCCTGATTCGTCTCGCAAATGGCGGTTCGCCGCGCGCCGGGCGATTCCGTTTCATTGCGTCAACGTCGTCGGCTCTCCGGGATATCAGGCGCATATGCAGCGGCACCATATCCTGCCCTGCCAGGTTCTGACGCGCGCCGGTTTGAATGTCATGCTGGGCCGATTGGGCGAAGCCGAGGTGGGCTTTCACGATTTCCGCCGCAATGGTCTGCTGCTGCCGGCAACCGAGGCGGCCGCGCAACGCGTGCTGATGCCGCTGCATCGCGGCCCGCATCGGCAATACAACCAACTGGTGCTGGAACGGATCGGCCAGATCGAGGCCGGCTGGCAGCGGCGGCGCGGCGCCAACGACATGGCCGCCGATCGCGAAGCGCTGATGCGCCTCGACCTGTTGCAACGTGCCTTGCGCCGCCGCCTGCTCGATCCACGGCGCTGGGGCGGGATGCCGCTCAACCGCCGCGATCCGGCGGTGGATTTCAGCCATCTCGATGCGATGGCCGAGATGCTTTGGGCCGATACCGAGGCCTGATCGCAAAAAGGCCCCGGAGCGGATGCTCCAGGGCCCTTGCATGATGCGTGTGATGGTGGTGGCGATCAGCGGCCGGCGTTGGCTGCCGAAAGGATGGCGCGCACGCTGGCGGTGGCAACGTCTTCGTCGATGCCCACGCCCCATACCACGCGGCCATCGGCCAGCACGCATTCGACATAGGCGGCAGCGCGCGCATTGGTGCCGCTGCCCATGGCATGTTCGGAATAGTCGCGCACTTCCAGGCGAACGCCGAACCCTTCGGCCAGGGTGGCAACGACCGACGAGATCAGGCCATTGCCGCGCCCGCTGACCGACTGCACCTGGCCATCGATCTCGATCTTGCCGGCAAACACGCGGGTGCCGTCGGTGCCGCGCTGCTCGTCATAATCGACAAGCTGGAAATGTTGCGGGGCATCCAGGCGATAGACCTTGCGGAACACGCCCCAGATATCGCCGGCCTGCAGTTCGCGGCCCAGTTCGTCGGCCAGTTCCTGCACGTGGCGCGAGAAGTGCGCCTGCATCTTCTTGGGCAGCTTGAGGCCCTGGTCCTGTTCCAGCACCCAGGCAAAACCGCCCTTGCCGCTTTGCGAATTGACGCGGATCACCGCCTCATAGCTGCGGCCCAGATCGGCCGGGTCGATCGGCAGATAGGGGACGGCCCAGAGTTCGTCGTTGCGCTTTTCCTGCGCGGCGAAGCCCTTCTTGATGGCGTCCTGGTGGCTGCCGGAAAAGGCGGTGAAGACCAGTTCGCCGCCATAGGGATGGCGCGGATGCACGGGCAGCTGGTTGCAGTATTCCACGGTCTGGATCACTTCATCGATGTTCGAGAAGTCCAGTTCCGGGTCTACCCCTTGCGTGTAGAGGTTGAGGCCCACGGTCACCAGGCAGCAGTTGCCGGTGCGCTCACCATTGCCGAACAGGCAGCCTTCGACGCGATCGGCCCCGGCCATCAGGCCCAGTTCCGCCGCGGCCACGCCAGTGCCACGGTCGTTGTGGGTGTGCAGGCTGATCACGGCGCGATCGCGGCCGGGCAGGTTGCGGCAGAAATACTCGATCTGGTCGGCATAGATATTGGCAGTGGAGGCTTCCACCGTGGCCGGCAGGTTGAGGATGATGGGCTTTTCCACCGTGGGCTGCAGCACGTCCATCACCGCTTCACAGCAGGCGATGCTGAAATCGAGTTCGGCGGTGGAGAAGGTTTCCGGGCTATATTCGAAACGCCAGTCGGTCTGCGGGAAGCGGGCGGCCTGATCGCGCAGGAACGTCGCCCCACGGCGGGCGATTTCCTTGATTTCGCTCTGTTCCATGCCGAACACCACCGTGCGCCATAGCGGCGATACCGCGTTGTAGACGTGGACGATGGCCTGCTTGGCGCCGGCCAGGCTTTCGAACGAGGTCTTGATCAGGTCTTCGCGCGATTGCGTCAGCACCTGCACGACGACGTCTTCGGGGATACGGCCTTCGTCCACCAGGGCGCGGATGAAATCATATTCGGTGGCACCCGCGCTGGGGAAGCCGACTTCGATTTCTTTCAGGCCAACCTTGCACAGCAGATCGAAGAAGCGCGCCTTCTTGTCGGCGTCCATCGGATCGATCAGCGACTGGTTGCCATCGCGCATGTCGGTCGAGAGCCAGCGCGGGGCCTTGGTGATGGTGCGCGAGGGCCACTGGCGATCGGGCAGATCCACCTGCGGAAACGGACGATACTTGATGCCGGGATTCTTCAGCATGGCCATGATGGCTGAACCTTAAAATGAAAATGATGCGTCTGGTGCGAGGGGATGACCCTTGGGCGCCGTGTGCGCCGCAAAACCGACGCGTCAGCTCACGCCCAAGGGCGTGTAAGTCGCAGGGTAAGGTTCAGCGCGGCGATCATCGGCCATGCCTATGGTGCCTTGCGCCAGCTTTGTCCAGATCAAATGCCGGGCGCAACAAACCCCGCAGCGGCATGTCGTTGCGGGGTTGCTGGTCAGTCAGGCAGAGGTTAGGCGGTCTTTTCGAACGCGATGGTGATGTTGAGTTTCACCTCGTCAGACACCAGCGGCAATGCGCCATTCACGCCAAAGTCTGAACGCTTGAGCGTGGTGGTCCCTTCAAAACCGACCGTTTCCTTGCCCCAGCCTTTGCCGGCGCCGATGAACCTGGCGGCGATGGAAACCGGCTTGGTCACGCCATTGAGCGTGAGATTGCCGGCGATGGTGGCGCTGGTGCCATCGGCGCCGGGCGTCACGCTGGTGGATGTGAAGGTGGCATCGGCCGGATTGGGGCCAAAGAAATCGGGCTTCTTGCCCGCGGTGCCGGGGCGCAGCAGGTGCGCGTTGAGGCCGGCATTGGCGGTGAGCACCTTGCTGACGGGGATAGTCGCGGTCACCTTGGCAGCGGAAAGATTGGCTGGATCGAGCGTGAGCTTGGCCGAAACATCACCAAACAGCCCGAAATAATCGTTGAAGCCGAGGTGGTTGACACTCCAGGCCACGAGCGAATGATTGGGATCGGCGGCATAGTTGCCGGCCGTGACGCGGGCCTTGTCCGGCTGGCCGGGAACGGCAGGGGCTTGGGCAATCATCGGCGTGGCGGCCAGGGCCAGGGCCAGTGGGGCGGCCAGCGTGAACGCGGTACGAACGGTGATCATGTGATGTCTCCCTTGGGCGCGGCCGTTGCGCAGCCAGGCACGCCGTCGCCCAGAGGGAAAGGTGCCAAACGCATGGGCGAGTGGCAAGCGAGCAAAGCGGCTATGGTCCCTGTTGCAGGGGCGGGCGATCAGCCGCAGCGGGTGGCGGCGATCTGGCCGTGTTCGTCGACGATGACGTTGAGCCGGCCGGGCTGGTAATCCATCGTCACGGCATCGCCGGGATGGACCCAGCGGATGTGGCGATGGCCCACGGCCGCGATCACGGCGGCATGGGCTTCTTCGGATTCCGGCATGTTCATAAGCTTGGCCATGCGGCCTTCGCCGCAATTGATCGCGGGCAGGGTATCGGGATCGACCGCTGCATCGCTGCTGTCGGAGGCATCTGCCACTGGGCCTGTAGTGGCGGGAGGCGCCACCGGCACTCCGGCGCCATCGGGCGTCGGCGTGGGCTTTGGCACCGGGGCCTGGCACGCCCCGAGCAGGCATAGCGCGGCACAGGCCGAGGCAAGATGGGGCAGCGAAGGCATCGGCGACTCGATCAGTTTCTGGTGGTGGGCAGGACTGGAAAGCGATGGGCGAACCAATAGGTCCAAAATGGCTATGAATGCATTTTTACGATTTTGCCATGCAGTTCGTCGAGCCGGTGGACCGCTCGGTAGAGCGAGGGGGCGCACGAAAAAGGGCCAGCCCGCCAAACGGGCCGGCCCCTTTGCCGGAAGGCCGCGCCACCGCACTTGCCAAGGCAAGGCGCGGTGGCGCAGGTCTTTGCGCGATCAGTTCTTGGACTGGTCGACCAGCTTGTTGGCGCCGATCCAGGGCATCATCGCGCGCAGCTGGGCGCCGGTCTTTTCGATCGGGTGCGCGGCAGCGGCCTTGCGGGCAGCCTTGAGTTCGGGCTGGCCAGCGCGGTTGTCGAGCACGAAGTTCTTGACGAAGCGGCCCGACTGGATGTCGGCCAGAACGCGCTTCATTTCCGCCTTGGTTTCGGCGGTGATGATACGCGGACCGGTGACGATGTCACCATATTCGGCAGTGTTCGAGATCGAGTAGCGCATGTTGGCGATGCCGCCTTCATAGAGCAGGTCGACGATCAGCTTGGTTTCGTGGAGGCATTCGAAATAGGCCATTTCCGGGGCATAGCCGGCTTCGACCAGCGTTTCGAAACCGGCCTGGATCAGG
Source organism: Novosphingobium sp. B-7 (assembly GCF_000410615.1). NCBI lineage: Bacteria > Pseudomonadati > Pseudomonadota > Alphaproteobacteria > Sphingomonadales > Sphingomonadaceae > Novosphingobium > Novosphingobium sp. B-7. The sequence continues at coordinate 12,826 of NZ_APCQ01000489.1, forward strand.
TGGGTCACGCCGCCGCACAGCACGGCCTGTTCGCCGAAGAGGTCGGTTTCGCACTCTTCCTTGAAGTTGGTTTCGATGATGCCCGAACGGCCGCCGCCCACGCCCGAGGCATAGGCCAGGGCGATGTCGTGGGCATTGCCGGTGGCGTTCTGGTGGATGGCCACCAGGCACGGCACGCCGCCGCCCTTGACGTATTCACCGCGCACGGTGTGGCCCGGGCCTTTGGGCGCAACCATGATCACGTCCACGTCGGCGCGCGGTTCGATCAGGCCGAAGTGCACGTTGAGGCCGTGGGCAAAGGCCAGCGCCGCGCCGGGGCGCAGGTTGGCGTGGATGTCGTCGGCATAGATGGCAGCCTGGTGCTCGTCGGGCGCCAGGATCATCAGGATGTCGGCCCAGGCGGCGGCTTCGGCGTTGGGCAGAACCTTGAAGCCGGCGGCTTCGGCCTTGGCGGCGCTGGCCGAACCGGGACGCAGGGCAATGGCCACTTCCTTGATGCCCGAATCGCGCAGGTTCTGCGCGTGGGCATGGCCCTGGCTGCCATAGCCCAGGATGGCGATCTTCTTGCCGGTGATCAGATTGAGATCGCAATCGGCGTCGTAGTAAACCTTCATGGTACTCGTCCTTGGTTGGTCGTCCTGCCGCAACGGGCATCCCTCAGGCCGAATTAGCGCAGTGGTGGACGCAGGGTTTGTGCAAACAGCGATGGAAAAAGGGTCAGGCGGCCTCGGCGCCGCGGATCATGCCGACGATGCCGGTGCGGCCCACTTCGACAAGGCCCAGTTCCTTCATCAGGCTGACGAAGGTATCGATCTTGTCGGGCGCGCCGGTCAGTTCGAAAATGAAGCTGGAGGTGGTGGTGTCGACCACGTTGGCGCGGAACACTTCGGCCAAGCGCAGGGCCTCCACGCGGTTTTCGCCCTTGCCGGCCACCTTGATCAGCGCCAGTTCCCGCGCGACATAGGGGCCAACCTCGGTCAGGTCGGTCACCTTGTGCACCGGCACCAGGCGTTCGAGCTGGGCATGGATCTGGTCGATCACCGCCGGCGGCCCGTGGGTCACGATAGTGATGCGGCTGACGTCGTGCTCGTCGGTGATGTCGGCCACCGTCAGGCTGTCGATATTGTAGCCGCGCGCGGTGAACAGCCCGGCGATCTTGGCCAGGATGCCCGCCTCGTTGTCGACCGTGATGGTCAGGACGTGGCGCTCCTGCGCCTCTGCTTTGATTTTCATCATCGGATCAATCTTCAAATCGGGCTTCAAACCAGGGCCTTGGCTTCATCATCCATCGTGCCGGCCACTTCGTCGCCGTAGAGGATCATGTCGGTATGCGCTGCGCCCGAGGGGATCATCGGGAAGCAGTTGGCTTCCTTGGTGACGCGGCAATCGACGATCACCGGGCCGGGATGATCGATCATCGCGCGGATGCCGTCGTCCAGCTGATCGAGCGTGTCGATCTGGATGCCCTTCCAGCCATAGGCCTCTGCTAGCTTCACGAAATCGGGAAGGGCATCGGAATAGGAGCTGGAATAGCGACTTTCATAGGTCAATTCCTGCCACTGGCGGACCATCCCCATCCATTCGTTGTTGAGGATGAAGACCTTGACCGGCAGGCGGAACTGCGTGGCAGTGCCCAGCTCCTGGATGTTCATCTGGATCGAGGCATCGCCGGCAATATCGATCACCAGTGCATCGGGGCAGCCCACCTGCGCGCCGATCGCTGCCGGCAGGCCATAGCCCATGGTGCCCAGGCCCCCCGAGGTCAGCCACTTGTTGGGCCGATCGAAGTGGAAGTGCTGCGCTGCCCACATCTGGTGCTGGCCCACTTCGGTGCTGATGATCGGCTCGCGGTCCTTGGTCAGTTCATAGAGCCGCTCGATCGCCAGCTGGGGCATGATCTCGCCATTGGTGCGCTTGGGATAGGCCAGGCTGTTGCGCGCGCGCCAGCCGTTGATGCGCGCATGCCACTCGGTCAGATCCTGCGCCTGGTGCCCGGCATCTAGCCAGCCGGTGATGATCTGGTGCAGCACGCGGCCGCAATCGCCCACCAGCGGCAGGTCGACGCGGACGGTCTTGTTGATCGAGGCACGATCGATATCGATGTGGATCTTGCGGCTATCGGGCGAAAATGCGTCGAGCCGGCCGGTGACGCGGTCATCGAAGCGCGCGCCGATGCACACGACCAGATCGGCGCGGTTCATCGCCATGTTCGCTTCGTAGGTGCCGTGCATGCCGAGCATGCCCAGCCAATCCTTGTGCGCCGCAGGGAACGCGCCCAGGCCCATCAGCGTGGAGGTGACCGGCGCGCCGGTGAGCGTCTGCAGTTCCTGCAGCAGGCGTGCGGCTTCCGGGCCGGAGTTGATCACCCCGCCGCCGGTATAGAACACTGGCGCCTTGGCCGTCGCGAGCATGGCCACGGCCTGCGCAATCGCGTCGCTGGGCGCTTCCACCTGTGGGGCATAGCGATTGCGCATCTGCGTCGCCTGGCCGGTCCAGCGGGTGGAGGCAATCTGCACGTCCTTGGGAATGTCGACCACGACCGGGCCGGGGCGGCCTTCGGTGGCGATGCGGAACGCCTCGTCGATGATCGTGGCCAGCTCTGCCGGGTCTTTGACCAGGTAGTTGTGCTTGGTGCAGTGGCGTGTGATGCCGACGGTATCGGCTTCCTGGAACGCGTCGGACCCGATCAGCGCCGTGGGCACCTGGCCGGTGATGACGACCATCGGGATCGAATCGAGAAACGCGTCGGCAATGCCGGTGACGGCATTGGTCGCGCCAGGGCCCGAGGTGACCAGCACGACACCGGGCTTGCCCGTGGCGCGGGCATAGCCTTCGGCGGCGTGGGCCGCGCCGGCTTCGTGACGGACGAGGATGTGGCGGATGCGTTCATCGCCGAACAGCGCATCATAGATCGGAAGTACCGCGCCGCCGGGATAGCCGAACACAAATTCGACGCCCTTGGCGACCAGGCTTTCGACCAGGATTTCAGCGCCGCTGCGCTCGCTTTTCACGACCTTGTTCCCTTGCTTGCCGGGCCGCGCGAACGGCCCATAATCCTAAAAAATTGCGGCCCGGCTGCAGTTGCCTGCGCCGGGCCGTCTCTCCCTACTCGGGCACTTGGCAAGAGCCAAGCAATTGACGGCTTGGTAATTGACACAAACATTCGTGTCAACCCGCTAGTTTTGAAATAAAGATGCTATCCGGGTTCTGTCAAGGCAATTTTCGTGCGTGTCGCGTGGCCAATCGCCGGGAAACTGGTGCTTGGCCCAGGTGAACTGCCGCTTGGCATAGCGCCGCGTGGCCTGGCTGCCCGCAGCAATGGCGGATTCGGCGCTGATTTCACCGCGCAGGTAGGCCGCGATCTCGGGCACGCCGATGGCGCGCATCACCGGCAGATCGGGATCGAGCTGGCGCGCCAGCAGCGCGGCAACTTCGGCCTGGGCGCCCTGTTCCCACATGGCGGCAAAGCGTTGGTCGCAGCGGGCATAGAGCCACGCGCGATCGGGCAGCAGCACCAGCGGGCGCAGCGCCACGCTGTCGGCAATGCCACCCTCGCGCCGGGCCTGCCAGTAGGCCAGCGGCTGGCCGGTGGAGCGCACCACTTCCAGCGCGCGCGCCACGCGGATGCTGTCGCCAGGATTGAGCGCCGCGGCGCGCGGCGGATCTTCGCGGGAAAGAGCGGCATAGGCTTCACTCACCGGCAGGGCGCGAACCGCCGCTCGGATGGCGGGATCAATGGCGGGAATAGGGGCAATCCCATCAAGCAGCGTGCGGATATAGAGGCCGGTGCCGCCCACTAGGATCGGCAGCGCGCCGGCAGCATGCGCGGCTGCGATTTCTGCCGTGGCGGCTTGCGCCCAATCGGCGGCGGAACAGGCTTGGGCGCCGTCCCACGCGCCGAACAGGCGGTGCGGCACGCCCTGCATTTCCGCTGGTGAAGGGCGGGCGCTGAGGATGGCGAGATCGGCGTAGACCTGTGCGCTATCGGCATTGATCACCACGGCGGCGCGGCCAGCGGCCTGCTCGGCCAGGGCCAGCCGCACGGCAAGATCGCTCTTGCCGCTGGCGGTTGGCCCTGCAATGAGCGCGAGCCGAGGCCGGTTGTCGGTGGCGTGATTGTCCTGGCCGGAACAGGAAAGGGAAGTTTCAGTGCTCATTGCCCGTCTGATAGCAGACCCGACGACGCTTGGTGACAATCTTGCACGGGCGGTGGAGCAGATCACGGCCGCAGGCGGCGAAGTGGCCGGCGCCGGCATGCTCGATTTCTGCGAATCGGTCCTGGAAATCGAAGTGGCGACGGGCGATGCCGCCGCGGTGCGCGGCATTCTCGACACCTGCTTTCCGGCCAGCGATTTCCTGCTGTCGGATCGCGTGATCGAAACGCCGCGCCTGTTCGTGTCCGACATGGATTCGACCATGATCAGTGCCGAATGCATCGATGAACTCGCCGATTTCGCGGGCTTGAAAGAGCGCATCGCCGCCATCACCGAACGCGCCATGCAGGGCGAACTGGATTTCGAATCCGCCCTGCGCGAGCGTGTCGGACTGCTCAAGGACTTGCCGGAAACCGCCATCACGCAGTGCCTCGACGAACGCATCCGCCCGATGCCCGGTGCACGCACGCTTGTTTCCACGCTCAAATCGCGCGGCTGCCACACCGTACTGGTCACTGGCGGCTTCCATTCGTTTGCCGATCCGGTGGCAGCGCAACTCGGCTTTGACCGCGTAGTAGGCAACCGCCTGGAGATCGCCGACGGGCGCCTTACCGGCGCGCTGGTTGGCGGGATCGTCGATAGCGGGGTGAAGAAGACCGTGCTGCTCGAGGAGATGGACCGGCTCGGCCCGGCGACTGCCAGCCTTGCAACCGGCGATGGCGCTAACGATATTCCGATGATCGCGGCCGCCACCCACGGCATTGCCTATTATGCCAAGCCCAAGGCGCGGCAGGCCGCAGATGGCTGGATCGACCGGGGTGACCTGACATCGATCCTGCAGCTGTTTGGCATCGCGCGCGAGGATTGGGTGATCGACTGATGGAGCAACGGGCGGGGGACTTTGCGGCGCTGCCGCTGTTTGACCCGGCGCGGGAAAAGCCGCGCCTGCGCCCGCTGGTTGCCTATCGCCATTTCCGCCGACTGATGCACAATACCGAAAACACGGCAGAGGTGTTCGGCATCTTTGCCGCCTTGCCCTGGCGTGGCGGGGGCAGGGCAGGCTCTGCGTTTCTCGCCACGCGGAAAGGCCATGCGCTGGCGCTGGCCGAGCCGTGGCTGCCGGCGGTGCTCGACGATCACGCGGCGCTGCGGCGGATGCCGGCTGGCTCGCTGGCCCAGGCCTATTGCGATTTCATGGAGGCCGAGGGCCTGACCGCGCAAGGGCTGGTGGAAGAAGCCGAGCGCTTCCTGGCTGATCGCCCGCGTTATAACGACCGCTTCCAGTGGTACATGAACCGCCTGCGCGATGTGCACGATCTGCTGCATGTGCTGACCGGCTATGGCCGCGATGCCTTGGGCGAGGCGTGCGTGCTGGCCTTCACCTTTCCGCAGCAACCGGCGCCCGGGCACCTGTTCATCGCCTGGATGGCGGCGCTGCAGATGAAGCTGCGCCTCAACAGTCGGGCGCCGGTGCTGGGCGCGGTGCGCGAGGCATGGCGGCGGGGCAAATCCTGTCCGCGCCTGATGGAGCAATCGATCGTCGCGCTCTTGCCGCTGTCGCTGGAAGAAGCGCGGCGACGCCTGGGGATCGTGCCCGGCGTGGTTTATGAGCAGGCCCATGCCGTGTGGCAGGCCGAAGGCATCGATCCGCGCGACCTGCTCAAGCACGCGCGTTAAACGGCTAAACGCCCCTCCCGCAGGCGGGAGAGGTTGGAGAGGGGATGTTAAGCCAACATGCCCCCTCCGACAGCCCTGCGGGCTGCCACCTCCCCCACGGTGTGGGGGAGGATCTGGTCCTCCCTGTCGCACAGCAACGGGGATGGGGACCGCCCGCGCAGCGGGTGGTGGAGGTGCGGCTTAGCCTTCCATCCAGTCGCGGAAGAAGGCTTCGTTCGCTTCGCGCAAGGCGGCAAGCGGCACGCCGGCCACGGCCTGGCCGCCGGTGGTGCCAAGCTTGGTGGCGCCGTCAAGCACCACGCCAGCCGGCGTGGTGACGACATAGCGCGACTGGTCTTCGCCAAAGGCCTGCGCGGTGGTGAGCGGCGCATCAAGCGTCACGCCGATATTGCCGGCCAGCGCCATTTCGGTCAGCGCCACGAGCAGGCCGCCATCGGCCACGTCGTGCACTGCCGTAACCTTGCCGTCGGCAATCCATTCGCGCACCAGTTCGCCGTTGCGGCGTTCCAGCGCGAGGTCGACCGCGGGAGCCTGGCCTTCTTCGCGGCCGAGGATTTCGCGCAGGTAGAGCGACTGGCCCAGGTGGGTGCCTTCGGGCCCGAGCAGCCACACGGTTTCACCGGCGGCCTTGAAGGCAACCGTGGCCATGCGCGTGTGATCGAGCATCAGGCCAACGCCGCCGATGGCCGGCGTGGGCAGGATGGCCGAGCCGCCGCCGGTCGCCTTGGATTCGTTGTAGAGCGAAACGTTGCCCGAGACGATCGGGTAATCGAGCGCGCGGCACGCATCGCCCATGCCTTCCAGGCAGCCCACGATCTGGCCCATGATTTCCGGGCGCTGCGGGTTGGCAAAGTTGAGGCAGTTGGTGATGGCGAGCGGCGTGGCGCCAACCGCGCAGATGTTGCGGAACGTCTCGGCCACGGCCTGCTTGCCGCCTTCATAGGGATCGGCAAAGCAATAGCGCGGGGTGCAGTCGGTGCTGATCGCCAGCGCCTTGTCGGTGCCGTGCACGCGCACCACGGCGGCATCGCCACCGCTCTTCTGCAGCGTATCGGCGCCGACCTGGCTGTCGTATTGCTCGAAAATCCAGCGGCGGTTGGCAAGGTCGGGGCTGCCGATCAGTGTGACCAGGTCGGCGCCGATATCAGCGCTTTCGGGCAGGGCTTCGATCGCGGCCGGCTTGGGCGTGGGCACGTGCGGGCGATCGTAGAGCGGCGCGTCGTCGGCCAGCGGATCGAGCGGAATGTCGCACACGACTTCGCCGTTCCATTCCAGCACCATGTGGCCGGTGTCGGTCACTTCGCCGATCACGGCAAAGTCCAGCTCCCACTTGCGGAAGATCGCCTCGGCCATCGGCTCCTTGCCGGGCTTCAGCACCATGAGCATGCGCTCCTGGCTTTCCGACAGCATCATTTCATAGGGCGTCATGCCCTCTTCGCGGCAAGGCACCATGTTCATGTTGAGGCGGATGCCCGCGCCGCCCTTGCTGGCCATTTCCACCGACGAGGAGGTGAGGCCGGCCGCGCCCATGTCCTGGATGGCGACGATGGCGTCGGTGGCCATGAGTTCGAGGCAGGCTTCGATCAGCAGCTTTTCGGTGAAGGGATCGCCCACCTGCACGGTCGGGCGCTTTTCATCGCTCTTCTCGTCGAAATCGGCGCTGGCCATGGTGGCGCCGTGGATGCCGTCGCGCCCGGTTTTCGAACCGACATAGACGATCGGATTGCCCAGGCCCGTGGCTGCCGAATAGAAGATCTTGTCGGTATCGGCCACGCCCACGGTCATCGCGTTGACCAGGATGTTGCCGTCATAGGCCTTATGGAAATTGGTTTCGCCGCCAACCGTGGGCACGCCCACGCAGTTGCCATAGCCGCCGATGCCCGCCACCACGCCCTGGACTAGGTGCTTCATCTTGGGGTGATCGGGCCGGCCGAAACGCAGCGCGTTCATGTTGGCCACCGGGCGCGCGCCCATGGTGAACACGTCGCGCAGGATGCCGCCAACGCCGGTGGCCGCGCCCTGATAGGGTTCGATGTAGCTGGGGTGGTTGTGGCTTTCCATCTTGAAGATGGCGGCCTGGCCATCGCCGATGTCGATCACGCCGGCGTTCTCGCCGGGGCCGCAGATCACCCACGGCGCTGTGGTCGGCAGCTTCTTCAAGTGGATGCGGCTCGACTTGTACGAGCAATGCTCTGACCACATGACCGAGAAGATACCCAGCTCGACCAGGTTGGGCTCGCGCCCCAGCGCGCCGAGCACGCGGGCGTATTCTTCTTCCGACAGGCCGTGAGCGGCGACGATTTCAGCGGTGATCTGGGACATGGGAAGCGCCCTTAGCCGCGTGCGCGCGTTTGCGCTAGGGGAAGAACACCCCAAAAGGCCGGTGACAGCCACGCGTTCCCCGCTTGACCGGCCCGGCCGGCGCGGCCATTGCTTGCCGCGATGGCTAGCACACCCGATATCGCCGCGCTCAGCTTCGAGGATGCGCTGAAGGAACTTGAAGTGGTGGTCCGCCGCCTGGAAAGTGGCGAGGCTCCGCTCGACGAATCGATCGACCTCTATGCCCGGGGCGAGGCCCTGCGCACGCATTGCCAGGCCCGGCTCGATGCCGCGCAGGCGCGAATCGAGGCGGTCGTGGCCGATCGCGAAGGGCGGCCGGCAGCAACCCGGCCGTTCGACGGGGCCTGATCGCGATGACCGCGCCCACGGGCAGCCCTGGCCTGCTCAAGCCGGCACTGGCCGCGATCCAGGCCGATATCGACGCCAGCTTCGATGCGCTGCTGCCCCTGCCGGGTGATCCGCGCGATCGGCTGGTGCAAGCGATGCGCTATGCCACCATCGGTGGCGGCAAGCGGCTGCGCCCACTGCTGGTGACGGCCACGGCCGCGATGTATGGCGTCGATCGCCAGGTGGCGGTGCGGGCAGGGACCGCGCTGGAGGCGATCCACGTCTATTCGCTGATCCACGATGACCTGCCGTGCATGGACAACGATGATCTGCGCCATGGCAAACCCACGGTGCACAAGGCGTTCGACGATGGCACGGCCGTGCTGGCAGGCGATGCGCTGCACGATTTCGCGTTTGAGATCCTGTCTGATCCGGCGATGAGCGGCGACCCGTTCGTGCGCGTCGAACTGATCCGCACCCTGGCCGTGAACAGCGGGACCAATGGCATGGCCGGCGGGCAGATGATGGATATCGTGGCCGAAACCGCCACGTTCGATCTGCCCACCGTGACCCGCCTGCAACAGCTCAAGACCGGCGCGCTTCTGGCCGCTGCGGTGGAAATGGGCGCGATCCTGGGGCGGCTGCCGCCCGAAGGCCGCACCCACCTGCGCGGCTATGCCCGCGATATCGGCCTGGCTTTCCAGATCGCCGACGATCTGCTCGACGCCGAGGGTGACGAGGCCGCCGCCGGCAAGGCGCTGCGCAAGGATGCCGTGGCCGGCAAGGAAACCTTCGTCTCGCTGCTCGGTGTCGAGCGCGCGCGCGAGCAGGCGCGCATCCTGGTCGACCAGGCAATCGCCCACCTGGGCAGCCATGGCAGCGAGGCAGACCTGCTGCGCGAACTCGCGCGCTTCATCGTGGAAAGGAATCACTGATGGCGCAGCGCGTTGGCATCTATCCCGGCACGTTTGATCCGATCACGCTGGGCCATCTCGATATTATCCGCCGCGGCGCCAAGCTGGTGGACCAGCTGATCGTGGGCGTGACCACCAATCCATCCAAGAACCCGATGTTCACACCCGAAGAGCGGATGGACATGGTGCGCCGCGAACTGGACGAGCAGGGCATCGACAATGTCAGCGTGGTGGGTTTCAACGCCCTGCTGATGAAGTTTGCTGAAGCGCAGGGCGCCAGCGTGATCGTGCGCGGCCTGCGCGCCGTGGCTGATTTCGAATACGAATACCAGATGGCCGGGATGAACCAGCAGCTCAACGACCGGATCGAGACGGTCTTTCTGATGGCCGATGTCAGCCTGCAGCCGATTGCGTCCAAGCTGGTCAAGGAAATCGCGCTGTTCGGCGGCGACATTTCCGGCTTCGTTACCCCCACCGTGCGCGACGATGTGGTGGCCCGCGTCAACAGCATCGGCCGCCTGGGGGATTACTGAGCGCGCCATGCTGCCGCGCCGATCGCGTGTTTATTGCCGAATCGTTCATTGCAGTGTCAGCGCGCCGGGCCTAATCGGCGTTTCACATATTCCAACAAGGTGGCAGGCTTGATGATCGCCCGTTCGTTTTCCAAGGCCCTGATCTGCGCTGCCCTGGCAGCCTCGGCGGTCGTGTCCGGCCCGGCCATGGCGCAAAGCCGTGGGGAAAAGGCCCCGGCGCAGCCGTTCAAGATCGACAAGGTCGTGCCGCAGCACGAAATTACCTATGCCGTCGATACCGATCCGGCCCACGATCCTGAAAACGTGCTGGTGCTCGACCTGTCGAACGGCGGGCGCGTGCTGATCCGCCTGATGCCGCAATGGGCGCCCCACCATGTGGAGCGCATCAAGACGCTGACGCGCGAAGGGTTCTACAACGGCATCATCTTTCACCGCGTGATCGACGGGTTCATGGCGCAGACCGGTGACCCCACCGGCACGGGGCAGGGCGGATCGAAGCTGCCTGACCTTCAGGCCGAATTCAACGATGCCCCGCACATGCGCGGCACTGTGTCGATGGCGCGCACCAACGAGCCGAACTCGGCCAACAGCCAGTTCTTCATCGTGTTCTATCCGCGCTTTGCGCTCGATCACAAGTACACCAACTTCGGCCGCGTGATCAGCGGGATGGATGCAGTGGATACGATCGTGCGGGGCGAGCCGCCCAGCAACCCGACCAAGATCCTCCAGGCCTCGATCCTGGCTGACAACAAGCCGCGCCCCGCACTGCCGGCGGCCGTGCCAACCGGCGCGATCACGCCCGACATGCTGAGCAAGTCGCGCACCAACTGATCGGGCCTGGGGTCGATTTAGTCTGCTTATCTCCCCTCCTCTTTAGAGGAGGGGCCGGGGGTGGTGCGAAGCCTGGCGCTACGCATCCACCATCCCCCAACCCCCTCCTCTAAAGAGGATGGGGAGCCGGTGGCGTCAGGTGCTTGCCCTGTGCCACGGCTGCGGCTAGCGCGCTCGCCATGCGTGTTGACCTTTTCGATTTCGAACTGCCGCCCGAAAACATCGCCCTGCGCCCGGCCCGTCCGCGCGATGCGGCCAAGCTGCTGCATGTGGCCGGCGGGCAGCCGCTCAGCGACCATGTGGTGCGCGATCTGCCCAGCCTGCTGCGCCGCGGCGATGTGCTGGTGTTCAACGATACCCGCGTCATCCCGGCGCAACTCGAAGGCCGCCGGGGGGAGGCGCGGGTGGGCGCCACGCTGCACAAGCGGCTCGACCTGCGCCGCTGGCAGGCCTTCATCCGCAATGGCAAGCGGCTGCGTGCCGATGACGTGATCGATTTCGGCGCCGGCGTTTCCGCCACGGCCGAGGCGCGCCACGCCGATGGCAGCTGGACGCTGTTCTTCCCCGGGGATGAGCCGGTGGAAGTGCTGCTGGAACGGGCCGGCCGCATGCCGCTGCCACCCTATATCGCCGGCAAGCGCGAAACCGACGCCCAGGATCGCCAGGATTATCAGACGATGTTCGCGCAAAAGGACGGCGCCGTTGCCGCGCCCACGGCCGCGCTGCATTTCACGCCAGAGCTGATGGCGGGGCTGGCCGACGCCGGCATCGCCCATGAAACGCTCACGCTGCATGTGGGGGCGGGCACGTTCCTCCCGGTCAAGGCCGATGACACCGCCGATCACCAGATGCATGCCGAATGGGGCCGGATCGAGCCCGAAACCGCGGCCCGGCTCAACGCCGCACGCGCGGCCGGTGGGCGCATCATCGCGGTGGGCACCACCTCGCTGCGCCTGCTGGAAAGCGCGGCGGATGAGGCGCGCACGATCCATCCGTTCGAAGGGGATACCGCGATCTTCATCACCCCGGGCTATCGCTTCAAGGCGATCGACGGGCTGATGACCAATTTCCACCTGCCCAAGTCCACGCTGTTCATGCTGGTTTCGGCGCTGATGGGACTGGACACGATGCAGGCGGCCTATGCCCATGCCATCGCCACCGGCTATCGCTTTTACAGCTACGGCGACAGCTCACTGTTGATGCCGTAATCACCCGGCAAACCATTGCCACACCAGCCGCCCGGTCAGGGCCAGGCTGACCACGATCAGCAACGGGCGGATCAGCCGGGCGCCAAAGCGGGTGGCAAAGTGGCTGCCGATGATGGCGCCGGTCATCGCGCCGACGCCCATGCACAGGCCAAGCAGCCACAGCACATGGCCGCCCAGGGCAAAGACGATCACGCTGGCCAGGTTGCTGGTCACGTTGAGCAGCTTGGTCAGTCCGGTGGCGCGGGTCAGCCCCATGCCGCGCAGGGCCACCAGGGTGGTGGTGTAGAATTGCCCGGCGCCGGGGCCGAAGAACCCGTCATAGAAGCCCACGCCGCCCGCAACTGGCAGGAACTTGCGCGCGCCGAGGCGATCGTGGCGGTCGCCATCGTCCATGCGCGGAGAAAGCACGGTGTAAAGCGCCACGCCGATCAGCAGCACCGGCACGATCAGCGAGAGCACCTGTGGCTTGAAATGCTGGATCACCAGTGCGCCGATCAGCGCGCCGGCAAACGTGACGGCCACCAGCACGCCATTGCCGGCCAGGGTGAACAGCCCGGCGCGGTGATAGCGCCAGGTGGCCATCGTCGTGCCGCACATCGACTGGATCTTGTTGGTGCCCAGCGTCAGGTGCGGCGGTAGGCCCACCGTGATCAGCGCGGGCATCATGATCAGCCCGCCGCCACCGGCAATGGCATCGACCAGGCCGGTGATCACGGCAATCGCGGTCAGTACCGGATACATCCACGGCGCCGGCGTGAACGCGGGCGTCTGGGCAGCGGCAAGAGCAAGGTGAAACAGCGACATTTGCACGCCTTGGCGTTTGCGCCTAAGGGCCGCAACTGTTCTTTTGCCCCGGATGATTGCCCGCCCCCGATGACCCGCTTTTCGTTCCAGATTCACGCCACCAGTGGCAAGGCCCGCACCGGCACCATCCAGATGAAGCGGGGCGAGATCCGCACGCCGGCGTTCATGCCGGTGGGCACGGCGGCCACGGTCAAGGCAATGAAGGTGGAAGACGTACGCCGCACCGGCGCCGACATCATCCTGGGCAACACCTATCACCTGATGCTGCGCCCCGGCGCCGAACGCATGGCGCGCCTGGGTGGCCTCCACGCGTTCATGGGCTGGGATCGCCCGATCCTCACCGACAGCGGCGGCTATCAGGTGATGAGCTTGTCAGACCTGCGCAAGATCACCGAGGAAGGCGTCACGTTCGCCAGCCACCTTGATGGCTCGCGCCACATGCTCTCGCCCGAACGCTCGATGGAAATCCAGCGCCTGCTGGGCTCCGACATCGTGATGGCATTCGACGAATGCCCGCGTGCCGATCAGCCGCGCGACGTGATCGCCCGCTCGATGGAAATGTCGATGCGCTGGGCCCGCCGCAGCCGCGCCGGTTTCGACAGCGGGGAAGAGCATGCCGCGCGTTCGGCGCTGTTCGGCATCCAGCAAGGCGCGCTTGATGAAGGGCTGCGCCAGGCCAGTGCCGATGCCCTGCGCGATATCGGCTTTGACGGTTATGCCATCGGCGGCCTGGCGGTGGGCGAGGGGCAGGAGGCGATGTTCGCCACGCTCGATTTTGCGCCGTCGCAATTGCCGGCCGATCGCCCGCGCTATCTGATGGGCGTGGGCAAGCCCGATGATCTGGTCGGCGCGGTGGAGCGCGGGGTGGATATGTTCGATTGCGTGCTGCCCACGCGTTCAGGCCGCAACGGGCAGGGCTTTACCTGGAACGGCCCGATCAACATGCGCAATGCCCGCCATGCTGAAGATACCGGCCCGCTGGACCCGCGCTGCACGTGCCCGGTCTGCGCCAAATACAGCCGCGCCTATCTGCATCACCTGCACAAGGCTGGCGAAATGCTGGGCGCCATGCTGCTGACCGAACACAACCTGTCGTTCTACCAGCAGCTGATGGCTGGTATGCGCGCGGCGATCGCCGAAGATCGTTTTACCGCGTTCGCCGCCGATTTCCGCCGGGACTATTTCAACCGAGAGTAAGCCGTCGGGCAGTCAGGCCGCGATCTGAGGTTGCGGCGTCATCACCACCTCGGTTTCGAGCCGGGTGCCGGGATATTGCGCGAATTCGCCGGTCCGGGTGTCGAGAAAGCCGGCGCCGATGGCGCTGGCCTGGGCCTTGGCTGTTTCCAGATCAGGATACCATTTGCCGCAACGGTGCGGCGTGACGAAGCGATACATCAGCATGCTGCGATAATGCTGGCGGCGCGATGCTGTTCCCATTTTCTGCTGCGTTCATGCGCAATTTGCGACGATCCGTTTGTTGCGGGAAACGGCTGAAAATATTGCTTTATTGTGTCTACCATTCGGCGGCCATCGCGGGCACCGTCGCCGCCAGGAATTCGATCCAGGCGCGGGTCTTGGCTGCTGGCCGGCGCGAGGGATGGGTGATCGCATGGACGGCGCCGAGCCCCGCCAGCGGCTGGTCCAGCACCACCTCTACCAGCCGCCCTTCGCGCAAGGCGCGCGCGGCGATGAAGCGTGGACCATAGACCAGGCCAAGGCCCGCTGCCGCCGCTTCCACCAGCACGTCGCCATTGTCAGCCTGCAAGGTGCCGCGCACCGGCTGGTGGATCGTGCCATCCAGGCCAAAGCGCCACACGTGCTGGCCAAACCGCGTGAGGGTAAAGCCCAGGCAATCATGCTGCACCAGATCGCTGACCTGGCTGGGGGTGCCGCGCCGGGCGAGGTAGGCAGGGGAGGCGCAGACCACCAGATGCATGTCGGCCAGTTTGCGCGCCACCAGGCTGCTGCCGACCAGGCGGCCGATGCGGATGGCCATGTCCCAGCGTTCTTCCACCAGATCGACCTGGCGATCGCTCATCCCCAGTTCCACGGTAATGCCGGGATAGCGCTGGTTGAAGGCGGCGACCAAGGGCGCGATGTGCAGCACGCCGAACGACATCGGGGCGCTCACCCGCAGCAGCCCTTCGATCGCCACGCTTTGCGCGGCAGCTTCTGCTTCGGCCTCGCGCAAGTCGGCCAGCACGCGTTCCGCCTTGTCGAGGTAAGCCGCGCCCGCCTCTGTCAGCGACAGGCGCCGCGTGGTACGGTGGACCAGCGTGGTGCCCAGCCGCGCCTCCAGCGCGGAAAGGTGCTTGGCCGCCATCGCCGGCGACATGTGCAGGGCGCGGGCGGCCGCAGAGAGGCCGCCCAGCCGCATCGCTTCGACGAACACCTCGATTCCGGTCAAGCGGTCAGCCACTGATTTCGCACCCTGGGTAAAAGGATAATCTCATGCTTGGCGTATTATCATCTGATGGTGGAAACGCCATCTTGCGCCCGATCATTTCACCGCTGATCATTGCAACAAGGACGATCCCTGTCATGACACGTACCAAGACTTTCGCCGCTCTGGCCCTGGCTCTTGCCGTTCCTGCCCTGGCCACGCCGGCGCTGGTCGCCGCGCAGGCCACTGCCGCGCCTTCGGCCGTGCCGGCTGGCACCTATCAGGTGGAAACCCACCACACCCTGGCCGAATTCACCGTCAGCCACTTTGGCTTCAACGACTTTTTCGGCGTGATCCCCGGCGCGACCGGCACGATGACGCTGAACCCGGCAAACCTGGGTGCCACTGCGCTCGACGTGTCGCTGCCGGTTTCGGCGATCTCCACCACCAACGCCACGCTCGATGGCGAACTCAAGAGCGCCGACTGGTTCGACGCGGCCAAGTATCCCACGATCCGCTTTGTCTCGCACAAGGTGGTGCCCACCGGCGATCGTACCGCGCGGATCGAGGGTGACCTCACCATGCACGGCGTAACCAAGCCGGTGACGCTCGACGCCACGTTCGGCGGCGCTGGCTCCAACCCGATGAGCAAGGCCTTCACCGTGGGCTTTGGCGCCACCGGCACGCTCAAGCGTTCGGATTTCGGCGTGAGCAAGTATGTTCCCTTCGTCAGCGACGAAGTGCGCCTCAAGATCACCGTGGCTTTCGAAAAGAAGGCCTGATCGCGCGGCGTTCTGCCCGGTGCGCACCTGCGCATCGGGCATACGGTTTGGCCGCGTTTGGCGGGCAACAAAAAAGGCGGGGTGAAAGCCCCGCCTTTTCCGTTTGTCTCGTCCGTGAGGACCGACCGATCAGCGCGAATAGAATTCGACGACCAGGTTCGGTTCCATCTTCACCGGATAGGGCACTTCGTCGAGCGTCGGCACGCGCACGAAGGTGACCTTGTCGGCGCCTTCCTGGGCGACGTAGTCAGGCACTTCGCGTTCCGGCAGAGCCTGCGCTTCGGCGATCAGGGCCATTTCCTTGGCCTTGGTGCCCAGGGTGAGCACGTCGCCGGGGCGCACGCGGCGGCTGGCGATGTTGCACTTCACGCCGTTGACGCGGATGTGGCCGTGCGAAACGATCTGGCGAGCCGCAAAGATGGTCGGCGCGAACTTGGCGCGGTACACGACCATGTCGAGGCGCTGTTCGAGCAGGCCGATCAGGTTCTGACCGGTATCGCCCTTCATGTTCGACGCTTCCTGATAGGTGCGCTTGAACTGCTTTTCGGTCACGTCGCCGTAGTAGCCCTTGAGCTTCTGCTTGGCGCGCAGCTGGATGCCGAAGTCGGAAACCTTGCTCTTGCGGCGCTGGCCGTGCTGGCCCGGGCCATACGAGCGGCGGTTCACCGAGCTCTTGGGGCGGCCCCACAGGTTTTCACCAAGGCGACGGTCAATCTTGTACTTGGACGAATGGCGCTTCGACACGCGTTCGTTCCTTTCAACTAGCGTTTGGTCTGGGGAAGGCCGATGCCCTCCCGGCTGATGCCCGGAACCGCACCATCCCGCCAATTGCCAGGATGCGGCCACCACTTCACCGGACGTGTGGGGCCAATTGCGAAGGCGCGCCTAGAACAGGACACGCCCGCAGAGTCAAGGGAAAAGCTTATTCCCCGCGAGGCTCGGTGCCGGGCTTGCTGCCTGGCGCGCGGCGCATGGCAGACAGCACCCCGCGCAGCGTGCGGATTTCGAGATGATTCCAGCCCGGCTTGGTCAGCATGGTGCGCAGCGTGCGGCGCGTGGCCGCCGCGCGGTCTTCAGGCATGAAATAGCCGCGCGGTTCCAACAGGCCGCACAGCTGGGAAAACATGCCTTCAAACTCTTCCTGCGGGGCAGGGGGCAGCATGTCTTCGACCGTGGGTTGCACCAGGGCGCCGGCGGCGTTCTGGTGCTTGGACCATTCATAGGCGCACAGGATCACTGCCTGGGCCAGGTTGAGCGAGCCGAATTCGGGGTTGATCGGCACGGTCAGGATGGTGCGCGCCAGGGCCACGTCATCGGTTTCCAGGCCCGAACGCTCTGGCCCGAACACCAGCGCGCTGCGGCCTTCTTCGACCACGATCGCGCGGGCCGCTTCCTCGGGCGTCACCACCGGCTTGGTCACCCCGCGCTTGCGCACAGTGGTGGCATAGACATGCGCACAATCGGCCACGGCATCGGCCAGGCTATCGAACACCTGGGCCTTTTCGAGCACCACATCGGCGCCAGAGGCGGCCGGGCCGGCGGCGGGATTGGGCCAGCCATCGCGCGGGGATACCAGGCGCATTTCGGCCAGGCCGAAATTGAGCATGGCGCGCGCGGCCTTGCCGATGTTTTCGCCCAGCTGCGGGCGCACGAGAACGATAACGGGCTGTGCAGGCATGGTTACTTGGCCACTTCCTGGATGGAAGAGGCAAATTCCTCGAAATCACGGGCTTCGGAAAAATCGCGATAGACGCTGGCAAACCGGATATAGGCCACGCTGTCGAGCTGGCGCAGCGCATCCATGACCATCTCGCCGATCACCTTGGAGGCGACCTCGCCATCGCCCATGGTTTCGATCTGGCGCTGGATGCCGGTAACCAGCTGATCCAGGCGTTCCTGCGTGACCGGGCGCTTGCGGCAGGCGAGCGCGACGGACTGTTCGATCTTGGTGCGGTCAAACGGTTCGCGGCGCGGCTCGCTGCCATCGCCCTTGTTCTTCACCACCAGAACCTCGCGCAGTTGCACGCGTTCGAACGTGGTGAAGCGGGCGCCGCAGCTTTCGCATTGGCGCCGCCGGCGGATCGAGGTGTTGTCCTCGGTCGGCCGGCTGTCCTTCACCTGGCTGTTGTCATGGGCGCAGAACGGGCAACGCAAACGCTCAAAGCTCCGGGTAGATGGGGAACTGCGCGCAGAGGTCCGCCACGGCGTCGCGCACGCGCTGTTCCACCTGGCCGTCGCCTTCTTCGCCATTGCGGGCCATGCCGTCGACCACCTGGGCGATCAGCTGGCCGATCTGGCGGAACTCTGCCTCGCGGAAGCCGCGGGTAGTGCCAGCCGGCGTGCCCAGGCGGATGCCCGAGGTGACGAAGGGCGAGCGCTTGTCGAACGGCACGCCGTTCTTGTTGCAGGTGAGCCAGGCGCGATCGAGGCCCTTTTCAGCGGCCTTGCCGGTCACGTCCTTGGCCGACAGGTCCACCAGCATGAGGTGGTTGTCGGTGCCGCCCGAAACGATGCCGAGCCCAGCATCCTTGAGGCTTTCCGCCAGGGCCTTGGCATTGGCCACGACCTGGTGGGCATAGGCCTTGAATTCGGGGCGCAGCGCATCGGCAAAGGCCACGGCCTTGGCCGCGATCACGTGGACCAGCGGGCCACCCTGCAGGCCGGGGAACACGGCGGTGTTGAACTTCTTGGCCAGCGCCTCGTCGTTCGTCAGGATCACGCCCG
The DNA here is from genome assembly GCF_000410615.1 of Novosphingobium sp. B-7. Lineage (NCBI taxonomy): Bacteria > Pseudomonadati > Pseudomonadota > Alphaproteobacteria > Sphingomonadales > Sphingomonadaceae > Novosphingobium > Novosphingobium sp. B-7. The sequence goes on from NZ_APCQ01000489.1 coordinate 31,503, forward strand.
AACGCGGGCCGCGCAGGCTCTTGTGCGTGGTGGTGGTCACGACATGGGCATGCGGGATCGGCGAGGGGTGCGCCCCGCCGGCAACCAGGCCCGAGATGTGCGACATATCGACCAGCAGCCACGCGCCCACTTCATCGGCGATGGCGCGGAACGCCTGCCAGTCCCAGGTGCGCGAATAGGCGGTGCCGCCCGCGATGATCAGCTTGGGCTTGTGCTCGCGCGCGAGGCGGGCCACTTCGTCCATGTCGATCTGGTGATCGTCGGCGCGCACGCCATAGGGAATGGGGTGGAACCACTTGCCGCTCATGTTGACCGGCGAACCGTGGGTGAGGTGGCCGCCCGAGTTGAGATCGAGGCCCATGAAGCTGTCGCCCGGCTGCAGCAGCGCCAGGAACACGGCCTGGTTCATCTGGCTGCCCGAATTGGGCTGCACATTGGCGAAATTGCAGCCGAACAGCTGCTTGGCGCGTTCGATCGCCAGGTTTTCCACCACGTCGGCGTATTCGCAGCCGCCATAATAGCGCTTGCCCGGATAGCCTTCGGCATACTTGTTGGTGAGCACCGAGCCAGTTGCTTCGAGCACGGCCAGGCTGGTGATGTTTTCCGAGGCGATCAGCTCGATCTTGGTCTGCTGACGCTTGAGCTCACCCTGGATGGCGGCGAAGATTTCGGGGTCGGCCGAGGCGAGATGCTCGGTGAAGAAGCCTGCCGTGCGGACTTCCGGCGATGCGGTGGCAGCGGTGGACATCGGGTGTGGCTCCTGGATCAGAGGGCTGGATTGGAAAGCTTGGTAACGCGGCGCACGTGGCGGTCGCCGGCAAAGGGCGTGGCGAGGAACGCCTCGACGCAGGCCTTGGCCATGTCGAGCCCGGTCAGCCGGGCGCCCATGGCCAGCACGTTGGCATCGTTGTGCTCACGCGAAAGCTTGGCCGAAAACGGCTCACCCACCAGGGCGCAGCGCACGGCCGGGTTGCGGTTGACGGCAATGGAAATACCGATGCCCGAGCCACACAGCGCGATGCCGCGTTCGGCTTCGCCGGCGGCCATGGCGCTGGCCAGCTTGTACCCGTAATCGGGATAGTCGACGCTGTCGCCGTTATAGGGGCCAAGGTCGGCCACATCGTGGCCCAGCTCGCCCAGCCACTGGACAAGATCGGCCTTGAGCGCCAGCGCGGCGTGATCGGAAGCAATGGCAATGCGCATGGGTTATAGCGGTTCCGGTTGCCTATGGTGGGGGTTCTGGCGTCCCCCTAAACCCATTGCGCGCGCTATGCCAGATTAATTGGCCTTATGATGCACCCTTTGCCCAGATGGGTGGGCAGCCCGGCGCGGCAGCCCACCCGTCGCCTCTCATTGCCCGGCGTGGGCAGCGGCGATCTTCTTGGCGACCTCTGGGTGCTGGGTCAGGTAGGTGGTCAGCTCTGCCTTGAGATTCTTGGCCATGCCCATGCCCACTTCCATGCCGTCGCGGTTCATCGCGGTCATCACGGTAACCACGTCAGGGTCCTGCATCAGGTCGGCCGAGCGCGAGAGATAGTGACTACCTGCCGGCGTCTGGGCGAAAGCCAGAATGGCGCGAAGGTCTTCGTGCGAGAAATGGCGGACATAGGCGCGGGTCATGGCATCGACGAGTTCGGGCATGCGGCGCTCCATCGCTGGGCGCATCGCCGCGGGCATCGTTTCGAACATGCGCGCGAAGATCTGCTGCAAGCCGGGATCGTCCACGCCCATGATGCCGGCCATGTTGCCCTGCATGGCGCCCATCATCGTCTTGGTGACGCGCTCGACAATTGCCACCCGCTGTTCGGGCGGCAGGATAACCGCGATGATCTGGCTGGCCACTTGCAGATCGGCAGGATCGAGCGGGCGTGCCGCCGGGGGCGGTGCCGTCTGCGCCTGCGCGGCAGCGGGCAGGGCCACGGCGCTGGCCAGTGGGGCGAGGGCCAGGGCGGCAAGGGCAACGGTTTGGCGGGCAGGCAACATTGGCGGAAACTCCCGGAGGACAAGCCGGGCGAAAGCCGGTGTCGCGGTTCTGTTCGTTGCGCCTTGTTGCGGGCCGGTCAAGGGCGGAAAGCCCAGTGTCAAAAGGATTTATTCGGGCTGCCATAACACGAAACGGGGCGGCATCGCTGCCACCCCGTCCCGATTGTCATGCTGTGCGATGCGATCAGCGGAACGAACCGCTGAACGAGACACCGATCGTGCGCGGATCGTTGTAGATCCCGGCGCGATAGTTGGAGGTGTCGATCACGCCGACCAGGTTGCGCTTGTTCGTCAGGTTGCGGGCGAACACCGCCAACTCGTAGCGACCAAACGCGAAGCCGGCCTTGGCGCCCAGCTCGTAGTTGCCGTCAGAGGTGTATTCCACCGTCTTGTAGGGCACGTACATGGTATAGCCCTGCAGGTTGAAGTCTGCGCCGACGAACGCCTTGAAGTCGTCATTCAGCGGCAGGTCGTACCGGCCCGACAGGTTGAGGTTGAAGCGCGGCGCATTGGGCAGCGAATTGCCGTTGATCTGCGCAAAGTAGTTCGCGCCGACCTTGTTGACCGGGTTGAGCACGGTTTCCGACAGGACGCCACCAGCCGAACCGGCCTGGGCAAACACGTTGGGATCCTTGACCTCGGTGTGCAGCACGCTCACGCCAATGTCGAAGCGCAGGTTCTTCGACGGACGCAGGCCCACTTCCGCTTCGGCGCCATAGCCCACGGCCTTGTCGGCATTGAACAGCACGCCGCTGCCATTGCTGTCGTTGCCGTTCAACTGGATGTCGGTGACGGTGTAGTAGAACCCGGTGAGGTTGAACGTCAGCGCGTTATCCAGCCAGGCGCTCTTGATGCCGGCTTCCCACGAGGTGTTCTTTTCCGAATTGGCCGTGGTGAACGGCGAATTGAACACGGCCGAGCGCCCCTGGATGGTCGGGCCACGGAAGCCGCGCGCCACGCGGGCAAAGAACGACAGGTCGGAATTGGCGCGATAGAGCAGGCTGGCGTCAAAGCTCGGCTGCGTGTCCGACAGGCGCACGTTGCGCGCGGCCGTGGCCGGGAAGGTCACCACGCCAGCGGCGGTGTCCGCCGTCTTGAGCAGGGTGGTGGTCTTGGTGTCGTTTGACAGGCGCGCGCCGGCAGTAAAGCGCAGCTTTTCGGTCAGGTCATAGCTGGCCTGGCCAAACACCGCCCAGCTGGTGTTGACGTTGTGCAGCAGCACCCAGTTGTTGGGGTTGGCACCCGGTGCGCCAGCGTTGAGGAAGTAGCCCCGCTGGTCGAACTCGGTGTAATCGCGCGAGTCGAAGTAGATGCCGCCCAGCTGCCACTTGAAGCGGGCCGCGTCCGGGCTCGCCAGGCGCACTTCCTGGCTCCACTGGTTGAGGCTGCGCAACACGCCGCGCGATTCGCCAAAGCCGGCGCCGCCGAAGTTGGCGGCCGCGCCACCGTCGGTGTCACCCCGGCTCGAACCGTGCGAGGCTTCATAGGCCGTGATCGAGGTCAGCGTCATGCTGCCGATGTCCTGCACGGCCTTGAGCGAGACGCCCTTGGTCTTGTAGGCCTGCGGGTTGTTGCCGCCTTCGTCATAGGCCACGTTGGTCAGGTCCAGATTCTGCGGCACTGTGTGCGTGCCCTTCTGGATCGAACCGCGGTAGAAGATCGAGGCGCTGCCGTCGTAATCGCGATAGTGGCCCGACAGGCGCAGCGACAGGGTTTCGGTCGGCTGGGCGAGCAGCTGCAGGCGTACGTCGCGCTCGTTGAATCCGCCCATGACGTTGTTACCGGGCTTGGTGCCGTCGTCGCTGACGCCGGTGTAGGTGTTGTTGATCCAGTTGTCGCGGTGCTGGTACAGGCCCGACAGGCGGAAGCTGACGCGGCCGTCAGAAGTCAGCGGACCACCGACGCCAGCGTCGATGTTCACGCTGTTGCGGCTGCCCCAGCTGGCGCTGGCCTGGCCGGCCCAGGTTGCGGTGGGCTGGGCGGTGTCGAACTTGACGATACCGGCCGTGGTGTTGCGGCCGAACAGCGAACCCTGCGGGCCGCGCAGCACTTCCACCTGGGCGATATCGAACGCCGGGTTGGACTTGAGCACCACGTGCTCCATCACCACGTCGTCCTGGATCACCGACACCGGCTGCGAAGCGCCGAGGTAGAAGTCGATGTTGCCAAGGCCGCGGATGTAGAAGCGCGGGAAGATGCGGCCCGTGGTCGATTCGACGTTGAGGCTGGGCACGCGGCCGGCAAGCGAGAGCAGCGTGTCAGCGCCGGCGGCCTGCAGGTTGTGCAGCAGTTCGGGCTTCATCACGGCCACCGACACCGGCACCGACATGATGTTTTCCTGGCGGCGCTCTGCCGTCACGACGATGGCATTGCCGGCATCGTCAGCAGCGGCGGCGGCCGGCGCAGCGGGTGCGGCATCCTGGGCAAAGGCGGCAGGTGCGATGGCCGCAAAGGCGGCCCCCGCCAGCATGGCGGAAGCGAAACGGGTGGTACGCATGGAATTTCCCCTGACGGAAAGGACGCGGTCTTTGCCGCTGTTGTGTGATCCGGCCGGGCTATTAGCGTTTTGTGTCAAGCCTGTGTCAGACTAATGCAAGGGTGTGTCGGTTTCAGTTGATACTGATGCCGCATTGCAACACATACCCGGCATACGAAAAGAGGCGCCGGGCCGGAGCCGGGCGCCTCTCTTGGCGTAGAGCGCTTGCGGCAGTGCCGCAGGGCTTACTGATCGAGGAACGAGCGCATCTTGCGGCTGCGGCTCGGGTGCTTGAGCTTGCGCAGCGCCTTGGCTTCGATCTGACGAATGCGTTCGCGTGTCACCGAGAACTGCTGGCCAACTTCTTCCAGCGTGTGATCGGTGTTCATGCCGATGCCGAACCGCATGCGCAGCACGCGTTCCTCGCGCGGGGTCAGGCTGGCCAGAACGCGGGTGACGGTTTCCTTGAGATTGGCCTGGATGGCCGCATCCACCGGGATGATCGCGTTCTTGTCCTCGATGAAATCGCCCAGGTGCGAATCTTCCTCGTCGCCGATCGGCGTTTCGAGGCTGATCGGCTCCTTGGCGATCTTCATCACCTTGCGCACCTTTTCGAGCGGCATCGACAGACGCTCGGCCATTTCCTCGGGCGTGGGCTCGCGGCCCTGCTCGTGCAGGAACTGGCGGCTGGTGCGCACCAGCTTGTTGATCGTCTCGATCATGTGCACCGGAATGCGGATGGTGCGCGCCTGATCGGCGATCGAGCGGGTGATCGCCTGGCGGATCCACCACGTGGCATAGGTGCTGAACTTGTAGCCGCGGCGGTACTCGAACTTGTCCACCGCCTTCATCAGGCCGATGTTGCCTTCCTGGATGAGGTCCAGGAACTGCAGGCCGCGGTTGGTGTACTTCTTGGCGATCGAGATCACCAGGCGCAGGTTCGCCTCGACCATTTCCTTCTTGGCGATGCGCGCCTCGCGCTCACCCTTCTGGACCATGTTCACGATGCGGCGGAATTCAGCCAGCTGCATGCCCGTGGCCGAGGCAATGTCGGCCACTTCGGCGCGGATGCGTTCGACCGCGCCCGCTTCTGTGGCGGCAAAGGCCGCCCACTTCTTGTCGCGCGTGGCGAGCGACTGCAACCAGCCTTCGTCCAACTCGCGCCCGACGTAGTGGTCGAGGAAGTCCTTGCGGCTCACCTTGTGGCGCTCGGCCAAGCGCAGCATCTGCCCGCCCAGCGTGGTCAGCCGGCGGTTGAACGCATAGAGGTTGTCGACCAGGTATTCGATCTTGGAAGCGTGGAACTGCACGCTTTCCACCTGCGCGGTCAGTTCCTCGCGCAGCTTGTGATATTCGGTTTCCTTGGCGGCCGAGAACGGCAGGCCCAGGCCCAGCGCGTCGAGACGCTCGCCCTGGAGCTTTTCAAAGGCGCGGAACAGGCTGGTGATTTCGGCAAAACGCTCCAGCGCGGCAGGCTTGAGCGTGGCTTCCATCTGGGCGAGGGAAAGGGTGTTGTCTTCCTCTTCCTCTTCCGCCGGACGGGCGCGGCGCTCGCGCAGCTCGTCGTCCTCGTCCTCGGTTTCCTCTTCCTCGACGTCTTCCTCTTCCTTGAAGGAAGGGCCAGCGGTGGCTTCGCTGATTTCGCCGTCGGCTTCTTCGCCGTCTTCCGACAGGTTCTCGGGCTGCGGTTCCTTCGACAGCATGGCATCGAGATCGAGGATCTCGCGCAGCTGCATTTCGCCCGCGTTGAGCGCTTCGGACCACTGAATGATGGCGTGGAAGGTAATCGGGCTTTCGCACAGGCCCATGATCATGGTGTCGCGGCCGGCTTCGATGCGCTTGGCGATGGCGATTTCGCCCTCGCGGCTGAGCAGTTCCACCGCGCCCATTTCGCGCAGGTACATGCGCACCGGATCGTCGGTGCGTTCGATGGTTTCCTTGCGCTTTTCAACTACCGGGCGGTCGTCCATCCCGGTGTCGTTGTCTTCGGCTTCCTCAGCCTCACGCTCTTCGGGATCGACCGCGTCCTCGTCGCTCTCGACGATGTTGACGCCCATTTCCGAGATCGCGGCCATGATGTCCTCGATCTGCTCGGAGGACATCTGGTCTTGCGGCAAAGCTTCGTTCAGCTCGTCATACGTGATGACGCCGCGACGCTTGGCGCGCGCGATCAGCTTCTTGATCGAAGCCTCGTTAAGGTCGATCAGCGGTGCATCGCCGCTATCGGTCTTGTCGTTGGAAGCCATTAACCCCGATACCACCCTTTGACGTCGTGCCGCATTGGGCCCCATCGGTGCCCAGGCCAGGATCGCATCCGGTCTCGGGCGATCCATATGTTCCTATTATAACGATGCACGAGTGCGACCCATTTGCCCCAACCTGGCCAGCAAAGCCAGCCTTCGTTGCAGCAATCGTTGTTGTTCGGCAAAGCTATCCTCGGAAAAGTCATTTTCCAGGCGCTCTGTCGCTCGCGCCAGCGCCGATTCGACCGCCGGAAGATCGACGATCAGCTCGATCGCTTCGGCCAGTTCGTCGAGCGCGGTGGCGCTCGTTTCCGAAAGGAAGCCGAATCGCAGGCCATCGTAATCGTCTGCCGACGGCCCCTCTAGCTGCCGCTCCAGCAATATGGGGCGCAAGGCCGTGCTTTCAAGCGGGGCGCCCGATTCGGCAAAGGCCAGCAGCGCATCGAGCAGCGCGGCCATGCCGGCCTGCGCAGGGTGGATGCGCGCCAGCGCCTCGCCATGGCGGGCCAGCGCGGCGGGATGCACCACCAGCCCGGCCAGAACCGCCGCCAGCAGCGCG
>NZ_APCQ01000488.1:0-22311 GCF_000410615.1 Novosphingobium sp. B-7
ATGGCGCGGACCAATCGCCCGATTTGCCGCCGCGCTTGGCCACCAGGCGCACGGCTTCGATCACCATGCCCTTGTCCACGGCCTTGGCCATGTCATAGATTGTCAACAATGCCACGCAAGCGGCTGTCATCGCTTCCATTTCTACGCCGGTCTTGGCGGTGAGGGATGCGGTGGCGGTGCATTCCACGCCGCCATCAACAAAGCCAAATTCCACCGCCACGGCATCAAGCGAGAGCGGGTGGCACAGCGGGATCAACTCGCCAGTTTTCTTGGCGGCCATGATCCCGGCAATGCGGGCGGTGGCCAAGACATCGCCCTTGGGCACGGTGCCATCGCGGATCGCGGCCAGCGCCGTTGCCGACATGCGGATCATGCCCCGCGCCACGGCCACGCGCTGCGTGGCGGGCTTGGCGCCGACATCGACCATGCGCGCATGGCCCTGGGCATCGAGGTGGGTAAGCTCTGTCATCCCACGCTCATGCCATGCGGGGGAAAAGGCGCAAGCCCTGTTGATCGGCCAGCGGCTGTGGCGGGGCGAGCCCGGCGCGGCGATATTCAAGGGCAATGCCGGCAAGGTTCTGTGCGCGGCCGACATGACGCAGTCGGACGCGCGAAAATGAAACGAGGCCGTTCCGATAGGCGGCAAGGCAATCGGCCGTGGCAGGGTGGGCGGCGGTGCGGCCGGCGATCTGGTCGATCACGAAGGCGGAATCGCCGCACAGCACCACGTCTGTCTCGCCAAGCTGCCGGGCCAAGTCTATTGCGCCGAGCAGGGCCAGCCATTCGGCGCGATTGCTGTCACCCAGGCCGCAATCGGGCAAAACCCAGGTGCGGCCACCGGTGACGACGGCGATTTCCATACGGCCAGGGTTGGGCCGGCAGCCGCCATCGAACCACAGCTTGCGCGGTGCGGGCGGCGGCAAGCTGGGTTCAGCCCTGCAGCAGGGCCTGGGTGGCGGCGGCCACATCGGCCTCGCGCATCAGGCTTTCACCCACCAGGAACGTGCGCGCGCCGCAGGCGGACAGGCGAACGAGATCGGCGTGGGTGTTGATGCCGCTTTCGGCCACCAGCAGCGTGCCGGCGGGCGCCAGCGGGGCCAAGCGCTCGGTATTGGCGATGTCGGTGACAAAGCGCTTGAGATCGCGGTTGTTCACCCCGATCAGGCGGGAATGCAGGCGCGCGGCGCGCTCAATCTCGGCCTCGTCATGCACTTCGACCAGCACGTCCATGCCGTGCTCGCGCGCCGCGGCTTCGATCTCGGCCATCTGGCCATCATCGAGTGCGGCGACGATGATCAGGATGGCATCGGCGCCGATCGCGCGGGCTTCGGCCACCTGCCAGGGATCGACCATGAAATCCTTGCGGAGCACGGGCAGCGCGCAGGCAGCACGGGCAGCGACGAGATAGTCTTCGTGCCCCTGGAAATAAGGCGCATCGGTAAGGATGGAGAGGCATGCCGCGCCACCGGCTTCATAGGCGCGGGCATGGTCGGCCGGCTGAAAATCGGCGCGGATCAGGCCCTTGGAGGGGCTGGCTTTCTTGATTTCGGCAATCAGGGCAAAGCCGGTGGCGGCGCGGGCACGCAGGGCAGCCTCAAACCCGCGCGGCGCGGTTTGCGTAGCGGCGCGGGCGGCTAGGTCAGCGAGCGATGTGGTGGCCTTGCGCTGGGCCACTTCGGCGCGCTTGGTGGTGCAGATTTCGGTAAGCTTGTCAGTCATGTGCACAGAGCCTTACTTCAGCGCGTCAATCCAGCAACGCAGCAGGCCAAGGGCCAGGCCCTTGTCGATGGTTTCGGCAGCTTCTTCAACGCCTTCGTGCCAGTCGGTGACATCCCCGGCGACCATCAGCGCGGCCGCGGCGTTGAACAGCACGGCATCGCGATAGGGGCCGGGCTGGCCATCGAGCAGCGCCTGGAGCGCAGCGGCGTTATAGGCAGCGTCTCCCCCGCGAATGGCATCGACCGGCGCGGTGGCCAGGCCAGCGTCGCCCGGCGCGATGCGGTGCATGAGGATCGCGCCTCCATGCACGTCGGCCACTTCATTGCCGCCGGCCAGGCTCAATTCGTCGAGGCCTTCATCCCCCGAAACCACGAACGAGCGCGCGGTGCCCAGCCGCGCCAGGGCATCGGCATAGATCGGCACATAGGCGGGGCGGGCAATGCCGACGAGCTGGCGCTGCACCCCGGCGGGATTGGCCAGCGGGCCCATCAGGTTGAAGATCGTGCGGCGGCCAATGGCGCGGCGGATCGGCATGATCCGGCCCATGGCAGGGTGGTGCTTGCCGGCGAACAGGAAGCAGATGCCAAGGTCTGCCAGCGTTTCCTCGGCCGTTTCGACCGCGCGATCGAGGTTGAGGCCCAGCGCCTCCAGCGTATCGGCAGCGCCGGCCTTGGAACTGGCGGCGCGGTTGCCATGCTTGGCCACTGGCACGCCGCAGGCCGCCACGACCAGGCTGACCGCAGTGGATACGTTGAGCGTGTGGTGCCCGTCGCCACCGGTGCCGCAGACATCGATGGCGTTTTCGGGCGCAGCAATGCCGATCATGCGCGCGCGCATGGCCTGGGCCGCGCCGGCAATTTCGCTGGCGCTTTCGCCGCGATCGGACAGCGCAACGAGGAAGGCGATGGTCGCCTCGTCTGCTACCTGGCCATCGAGGATCGCGGAAAAGGCAGCTTCGGCTTCATCCTGATCGAGCGGGATTTCCCCGACCGGGGGCAGCACGGTCATGCCGGCATCCGCGCCGCGATCCCGCACAATGCCAGAAAATTGGCGATCATGGCGTGGCCATGCTCGGTCGCGATGCTTTCTGGATGGAACTGCACGCCGTGGATCGGCAGGCTGGCGTGGCGAAAGCCCATGGTGTGGCCATCATCCGACCGCGCGTTGACGATCAGGCATTCGGGCACGTCTTCCACCACCAGCGAGTGATAGCGCGTGGCGGTGAACGGCGAGGGCAGGCCGGCGAACACACCGGTGCCATCGTGGGTGACGGGCGAGGTCTTGCCGTGCATCAGGCCGCCGCGCACGACCTTGCCGCCGAAATATTGGCCGATGGATTGGTGCCCCAGGCACACGCCGAGCAGCGGCATGCCCGCCTGCGCCGCCGCGCCGACGAGATCGAGGCTGACGCCCGCTTCGTTGGGGGTGCAGGGGCCGGGCGAGAGCAGGAAGCCCTTGGCGCCCGAAGCCAATGCGTCGGCGGCGGTCAGCGCATCGTTGCGCACCACGTTAACCTCGGCGCCCAGTTCCATCAGGTAGTGGACCAGGTTCCAGGTGAAGCTGTCGTAATTGTCGATGACGAGGATCATGGTCTAATCCCTATTGCCCGAACGCCGGCTCTGCCGCAACGCGGATGGCCTCGCGCGCGGCGGCAAACAGGGCGCCAGACTTGTGTTCGCATTCGCGCTGTTCGGCGGCCGGGTCGCTGTCGGCCACGATGCCGGCGCCGGCCTGGACGTGCATCACGCCATCCTTGAGCACGGCGGTGCGCAGAACGATGCAGCTATCGACCGAGCCATCGGGGGCGAAATAGCCGACGCCGCCGGCATAGGCGCCGCGGGTTTCGGGTTCGAGTTCGGCGATGATTTCGCACGCGCGCACCTTGGGGGCGCCGCTGACCGTGCCGGCGGGGAAGCCGGCGAGCAGGGCATCGACCGAATCCGCCCGCTTGGCATCAAGCTGGCCGACCACGTTGGAGACGATGTGCATCACGTGGCTATAGCGTTCGATCGTATAGCTTTCGGTGACCTTGACCGTGCCGGCGGCAGCGACGCGGCCCACGTCGTTGCGGCCCAGATCGAGCAGCATGAGGTGTTCGGCGCGTTCCTTGGGATCGGCCAGCAGGCTTTCTTCGTTGGCGCGGTCTTCGGCCGGGGTGGCGCCGCGCGGGCGGGTGCCGGCGATCGGGCGGATGGTCACTTCGCCATCGCGGATGCGCACCAGGATTTCCGGGCTCGATCCGATCAGGGCAAAGCCGGGCAGATCGAGGAAATAGAGGAACGGCGAGGGATTGATCCGCCGCAGCGCGCGATAGAGCGCCATGGGCGGCAAGGGGAACGGCGCGGTGAAGCGCTGCGCCAGCACCACCTGGAAGATATCGCCGGCGGTGATGTAGTCGCGCGCGCGGTCCACCATCTGGCCATAGCGTTCCGGCGCCATCTGCGGCTCGCGCACCAGATCGATGGTTTCGGGCAGGCGCGGATCTGCGGGCAGTGGGCCATGCAGGCGCGCCAGCGTGGCATCGATGCGATCAGTCGCACGCTCGACCAAGGCCTGCGGTGTGCCGCCCTCAGCCCACACCGGGGCGACGGCGGTGAGTTCGTCGGTCAGGCGATCGAACACCAGGAGCACGGTGGGACGCACGAACAGCATGTCGGGCAGTTCCAGCGCGCTTTGCGGGGCGCGTGGCAGCTTTTCCACCAGGCCGATGGTTTCATAGCCGAAATAGCCGACCAGGCAGGCCAGCGTGGGCGGCAGGCCTTCCGGCACGTCGATCCGGCAGCGTTCGACCAGCGCGCGCAATTCGGCCAGGCTGTTGCCCGGCAGCGCGGCGAACGCGGCGCGGTCGGTCTGCCAGGCGGCGTTGATCTGCGCAGTTTCACTCGTGGCGCGGAACACCAGATCGGGATCGAGCCCGACCAGGCTGTAGCGGCCGCGCACTTCGCCACCCTGGACCGATTCCAGCAGGAAATCGCCGCGTTCCGGCTCGAACAGCTTGCGCGCGGCGCTGACCGGGGTTTCGCTGTCGGCAATCAGCTTGCGCCAGACCAGCGCGGGCTTTCCGGCCGCCAGCGCGGCGAGGGCCGCCGCGCTGTTTTCGGGCTGGGCGCCGGTTGGCGCAGGACGCGACAGGATAGTGGTCATGGTCTTACTGGTTACCGACAAGCTTGGTATTGAGCGCACGCAGCGCGGTTTCGTTGCGGGTCACGCCCACCTGGTTGCGGATCGCGGTGCGCAGTTCCTCGGCCACTTCGCGGCCCATATCGAGGCCGAACTGCTTGCCCGCCTGCGCCAGGAACGGATCGCCTGCGGGGATGACGCCGGGCGTCACCGTCTTGAGCGAAACCACGTAGAAGCCGGCATTGCCCGGTGCGGCGAGCGGCTTGGCCGTGCCCTTGGACATGGCAAACAGTAGCACCAGCGGCGGGGGCAGTTGGCGGCCGCTTTGCTGCATGGCCGCAAGCTGTTCGCGCGTGATCGCCACCGGCTGCGCGGGCGGCAGAGTTACGCCGACACCCTTGAGCGCGTCGGCCAGCGAAGCACCCTTGGCCATGGCGGCAAGCACCTTGGCCGAGGCATCCTTGGCCTTGGCGGCGCCCTGTTCGGTGGCATAGTCGCGCGCGACCTGGTCCTTGATCTGGTCAAGCGGCGCGGGGGCGGCAGGCATGATCTGGCCCACGTCGAAGATCGCGATGCGCTTGCCATCGGCGAGCGGCGCAACCTGGCCTTCGCCTTCATGCTCCAGCGCAAAGGCGCCTTGCAGCAGGGCGGCAACATCGGCCGGGGCCTTTTGCCCAGGCTGGCCGAACACGCTGCCATCGGCAGTGAGGGCGGGGGTGGTGGTCAGCGTCACGCCCTGGGCCTTGGCCACATCAGCGAGGCCGGTGTGGTTTTCGAACTGCTCTTCCAGGCGGGAAGACAGATCGAGCAGCGCGGCGTGGCGCTTTTCGGTGGTCAGTTCCGCCACCAGTTCGGGGCGGGCCTGTTCCAGCGTCTTGCCCGGCTTCTTGACGATGGCATCGACGCGAATGACGTGCCAGCCAAGGCCGCTCTTGGCCGGCGTTGCCACCTTGCCCTGGGCGGCGGCGAAGACCGCATCGGCCACGGCGGCAGAGCTTTGCGCGGCGAGCTTGTCACGCGTGAGATCGGCGATCTTGCTGGCGGCAAGGCCCTTGGCGCGGGCAGCGGCCTCGATGCTGGTGCCGGCAGAAACCTGCACGGCCAGCGCCTGGGCGGCTTGCTCGGTCGGCACGACGACCTGGGTTACCGTGCGGGTTTCGCTGGGCGCATAGACATCGGCCTTCGCCTTGTAGCGGGCGGCAATGTCAGCGTCGCTGGGGGCAGGCACGTTGGCCAGGCTCGCCTCGTCGATCACGGCATAGCGCACGGTGCGGCGCTCGGGCTGCTGATAGCGGGCGGCGTTGGCCTTGTAATAGGTGGCCAGCACGGCATCGCTCGGCTTGTCCTTGCCGGCAAAGGCGATGCTGGGCAGGAAGGCAATGTCGCCCTCGCGCTTTTCCTTGAGCATCGCGGCATAGCGCGCCACGGCCGAGGCGGGCATGGCGGCGCCCGGCGCCACCGGCGACAGCACCTGACGGGCGATCAGGCTCTGCGTGATCGACTTGCGCACGGCGGCATCGGTCATCCCGCGCTGGGCGAGGAACGCGCGATAGACCGCGTCGCTGAACTTGCCATCGGGGCCCTGGAACGCGGGCTGCTTGGCGATTTCGCTGTCGACCAGACGATCGCTGACGCCCATGCCGTTCTTGGCGGCCCATTCCTGCATCGCGGCACGATCAGCCAGGCCGGAAAGCGCATCGTTCATCACGCCCTGGGCCAGGAACTGGCGCATCGTCAGCGTCGGGTTCTGCTCGCGCTCCTGCTCGAACGCGGTGGTGATGGTCTTGCCTAGCTCGTCCACGCCGACCCTGGCATGGCCGACCTTGGCTGCTGCCTCACCGTCCGAAGACTGGCCGATACGCAGGCCGCTCACGTCGGCGCCGGCAAAGGCCAGGGCAAGAAGACCGATGAACACCAGGGCGAAAAGCGCGCCGATGCGGGAATGGATCAGTTTACGAAACAGCGAGAGCATGGGATGCGATCAAATCCGCCTGATGACTTGGATTGGCCTGCCTTAGGAGGCTTGGACCGATCCCGCAATGCCTCTGGCACGGCACAGGCCGGCCAAGCACTTCATCGCGGGGGCCTTGCGCTGGCGGGGCAATTGCAGGCAAGGGGGGTGGCACGGAATCGGGCCTGACAACGCGCCACCGCACAACAACCGGCGCGGCAATCCCGATTTTCGGCGGGGCACACAGAACGAGGGATCAAAGCCAGCCATGGCGCAACGACCATATATCGTCGGCAACTGGAAGATGAACGGCAGCCGGGCCATGCTGGCCGAGGCGCGCGCGATCGACCGCGCTGCTGCCCGCCATCCGCAGGTGGATATCGCCCTGGCGCCGCCGTTCCCGCTGATCGGCCTGCTGCGCGAGGCCGTGACCGGCATCGGCGTGGGCGGGCAGGATTGCCATACCGAAGCCAAGGGCGCTCATACCGGTGATGTTTCGGCCGCCATGCTGGCCGATATCGGTGCCGATTTCGTGATCCTGGGCCACAGCGAGCGCCGCCGCGACCATGGCGAGAGCAATGCGCTGGTGCGCGCCAAGGCCGATGCCGCGCTGGCGGCTGGGCTGGGCGTGATCATCTGCGTGGGCGAAACGCTGGAAGAGCGTGACGCCGGCCGCGCCGAAGATGTGGTGGCCAGCCAAGTCGACCATTCCCTGCCGCAGGACGAAGCGGCGCTAGAAGCCGTCGCCGGTGGCAAGCTGGCCGTTGCCTATGAACCGGTATGGGCGATCGGCACAGGCCGGGTGGCCGATGTCGAGGATGTGATTGCCATGCACGCCGCAGTGCGGGCGCGGCTTCATGCCGCCTATGACGAAGCCGGCGCACGCCCGCGCATCCTCTATGGCGGGTCCGTCAATGCCGGCAACGCCGCTGCATTGCTGGCTGCGCCCGAGGTGGGCGGGGCGCTGGTTGGCGGGGCAAGCCTGACGGCCGATGCCTTCCTGCCGATCGTGGCGGCCGCTGGCGCCGGCGAAGGCTGAGCGCAAAATTCGGCCCCTTGCGCAAGGGCGCCCGGCGCCCTAAGTGCGCCGCAACAGTTTCAGGCGGAACCTCATGTCGCTCTTTATCTTCCTCACCGTTATCCAGGCGCTGGTGGCTGCCGCCCTGGTTGGCGTGATTCTCATTCAAAAGTCCGAGGGCGGCGGCCTGGGCGTGGGCGGCAGCCCGGCCGGCTTCATGTCGGCGCGCGGCGCGGCCGATTTCCTCACGCGCGTCACCTCGATCCTGGCGGTTCTGTTCGTCGGGCTGAGCATCGTGCTGGCGGCCATGGCCGTCAACGCCGGTGGCAGCCGCACGCTCGACACTTCGCTCCAGCGCACGGCCGACCCGCTGGCCGGCCAGGCCCAGCAGCCGGTTGCGCCCGCTGCGCCGGCGGCTGATCCTTCGGCGGCAGCCCCTGCTGCGCCGGCCGATCCGCTTGGTGGTGCCGCCAAGCAGTAACCCTATGCAAGCATGAAACCAGGCGTTCCCGCCCCGCAGGCGGGGGCGCCGGTTTTGTTTTTGCGGTCCCTTTCGTGATGCCTGCGCGTGCCTCCAACGGGCGTGCGTGGTATTGCGGTTCGCCCTTGCGCCTGTGGATTGCCACGCTGTTTGGCGTCGGTTCTGCTTGCGCTCCCCTCCCTTCTGACGCTAAGGCCCAACTCCCATGGCGCGGTACATTTTTATCACCGGCGGCGTGGTCTCCTCGCTCGGCAAAGGTCTCATGGCGGCAAGCCTCGCGGCGCTGCTCCAGGCACGTGGCTATCGAGTGCGGATCCGCAAGTTCGATCCCTATCTCAACGTCGATCCGGGCACGATGAGCCCGTATCAGCACGGCGAGGTCTTCGTCACCGACGACGGCGCAGAGACCGACCTGGACCTTGGCCACTACGAGCGTTTCACCGGCGTTTCGGCCCGCCAGGCCGACAACATCACCTCGGGCCGCATCTATCGCGACATCATCGCCAAGGAACGCCGCGGCGATTACCTGGGCGCAACCGTGCAGGTGATCCCGCACGTGACCGACGCGATCAAGGACTTTGCCCAGGCCGAAACCGAAGACCTCGATTTCGTGCTGTGCGAAATCGGCGGCACGGTGGGCGACATCGAAGGCCTGCCGTTCATCGAGGCGCTGCGCCAGCTGCATAACGAGCTGGACCGCGACCAGACCTGCTTCGTCCACGTGACGCTGGTGCCCTATATCGCGGCCGCTGGCGAGTTGAAGACCAAGCCGACCCAGCACTCCGTGCGCGAGCTGACCGGCCTAGGCATCCAGCCCGACATCCTGCTGTGCCGCTGTGAAAAGCCGCTGCCCGATGGCGAGCGCGCCAAGATCGCGCAGTTCTGCAACGTGCGCAAATCGGCGGTGATTCCGGCGCTTGACGCCAGCAGCATCTATGCCGTGCCGTTGCAGTATCACGCCGAGGGCCTCGACGCCGAAGTGCTGCGCCATTTCGGCATGACGGCACCGCAGCCGGACCTGGCGGTGTGGGACGATATCGTCGATCGCTATCAGAACCCGGAAGGCGAAGTGACGATCGGCGTGGTCGGCAAGTATGTCGGCCTGCAGGACGCCTACAAGTCGCTCAATGAGGCGCTGGCCCACGGCGGCATGGCCAACCGCGTCAAGGTCAACGTGCGCTGGATCGATGCCGAACTGTTCGAGCGCGAAGACAGCGAGATTGCCGCGCACCTTGAACCCATGCATGGCATCCTGGTGCCCGGCGGCTTTGGCGAGCGTGGCTCGGAAGGCAAGATCGCCAGCGTGCGCTTTGCCCGCGAGCGCGACGTGCCGTTCTTCGGCATTTGCCTGGGCATGCAGATGGCCTGCATCGAGGGCGCGCGCAACACCGCCGGCATTGCCGAGGCTTCGTCCACCGAATTTGGCCCGACCAAGGAACCGGTAGTGGGCATCATCACCGAATGGATGACCGCCGAAGGCCTGGAAAAGCGCGAAGCGGGTGGCGATCTGGGCGGCACCATGCGCCTGGGCGCCTATGAAGCGCACCTCGCCGGCAACAGCCATGTGTCGAGCATCTATGACGCCACCACGATCAGCGAGCGCCATCGCCACCGCTATGAAGTGAACGTCGCCTATCGCGATGCGCTGGAGCAGGGCGGCCTGCGCTTTTCGGGCATGTCGCCCGATGGCCTGCTGCCCGAAATCGTCGAGCGTCCCGATCATCCGTTCTTCATCGGCGTGCAGTTCCACCCCGAACTCAAGAGCCGCCCGTTCGATCCGCACCCGCTGTTCAAGAGCTTTATCGCCGCTGCAGTGAAGCAGGCGCGGCTGGTTTGATTTTCTAGTTTCGTTTCAGGCGTCCACCACCCCCAACCCCCTCCTCTAAAGAGGCGGGGGAGCAAACGGGAAAAGCCCCATCCTCTTTAGAGGAGGGGGTTGGGGGTGGTGCGAAGCCTTGCACAAACCCAAACAAAAAGGGGCGCTGGCCGCATTGGCCAGCGCCCCTTCGCGTTTCCTCAGGTCAATGGATCAGGCAGCCGCGCTGGCGTCGCCACCTTCCACCACCGAAAGGGCCTTCTGGTTGCCGATCAGCACCTTCTTGGGCTTCATCGCCTCGGGCACTTCGCGCACCAGGTCGATGGTCAGCAGGCCATCGGCAAGGTCGGCCGCGCTCACCCGCACGAAATCGGCGAGTTCGAAGCGGCGTTCGAAGCTGCGGTTGGCAATGCCCAGGTGCAGGTACTGCTTGTCGGTCAGATCGGCCTTGCTGCCCTTGACCACCAGCAGGTTCTGCTGCGCGGTGATATCGAGGTCTTCCGGCTTGAAACCGGCCACGGCCAGCGTGATGCGATAGGCATCCTCACCCTGGCGCTCGATGTTGAAGGGCGGATAGTTGTCGCCGGCATTGGCGCGGGCCTGGCGTTCGAGCAGGTCGAACAGGCGATCGAAACCCACGGTGGTGCGGCGATAGGGGGTGAAATCAAAACGGTTCATGGCAATATCCTCAATCAGAGCAATCTGCACATGCCCCTGCCCGGGAAACTCCGGCGCTGGGGCGGGTTTAACATGGCGTGCCCGTCTTGCGGCGCACGTCACAAACGACCATGTGTGGGCTGCACCGCGCATTTCAAGGCCCCCGGTTTCACCAATTTCATCGGAGCGAACATGACCCAGTCCCCAAGCCCCAAGGTCGAAATCTATACCAAGTGGGGTTGCCCCTATTGCGTGCGCGCCAAGGCCCTGCTCGACGAAAAGGGCGTGGCCTATGAAGAATATGATGTGACCATGGGTGGCCCCAAGCGCGCCGAAATGGTCGAGCGGGCGCCCGGTGCTGCCACCGTGCCGCAGATTTTCGTCAACGATCAGGCACTGGGCGGCAGCGACGATCTCCAGGCGCTCGACCGCGCCGGCAAGCTCGACGCGCTACTCGGACTCGCCTGACCTTGGGCATGAATGCGCCCGTGCGCGTGGCGCTGTTGCAGATGACCAGCGGCATCGATCCGCTGGTCAATGCCGCCACCATTGCCGATGCCGCCGCCCGCGCCGCCGGGGAAGGGGCAGCCATGCTGTTCACCCCGGAAATGGCCGGGCTGATCGATCGGGACCGCGCCCGCGCGACGCCGCATATCGTGGCCGAAGCGGCCAATCCGGTGCTGGCTGCCGCACAAGAGGCGGCGGCACGCCACGGCATATGGGTGCATCTGGGCTCGCTCGCGATCCGGCCGGATCAGCCGGCAGAGGGCGGCGACGCACGCTGGGCCAACCGCGCCTTCGTGATCGACGGCGCCGGCCAGATCGCGGCCCGCTATGACAAGATGCACATGTTCGACGTGGACCTGGCCACGGGCGAAAGCTGGCGCGAATCGGCCGCCTATCGTCCTGGTGATGCCGTAGTCACGGTCGAAACCCCGGTCGGCCGCCTGGGTCTGGCGATCTGCTATGACATCCGCTTTCCGGCCTTGTTCGAGGCATTGGGCCAGGCCCGCTGCGATTGCATCGCCATCCCCGCCGCTTTCACTGTGCCCACGGGCGCCGCGCACTGGCACCTGATGCAGCGCGCGCGCGCGGTGGAGGCCAGCGCCTTCGTGATCAGCGCAGCGCAGACTGGCCGGCATGAAGACGGGCGCGAAACCTATGGCCACAGCCTGGTGGTCGATCCTTGGGGTGATGTGCTGCTCGACATGGGCGGCAATGCCGGCCTGGGTCTTGCGGAAATCGACCTGGGGCGCCTGGCTGCGGTGCGCCAGCAACTGCCCAGTCTTGCCAACAAGCGCCCCGTGCCCATATCGCGCGCACCATGATTGTCTTCGATCTGCAATGCACCGGCGGCCAGCACCGTTTCGAAGGGTGGTTCGCCTCGTCGGCCGATTATGCGCGCCAGCAGGAGCGCGGCTTGGTCACCTGCCCGATGTGCGGCAGCGGCGAGGTGATCAAGGCCGTGATGGCCCCGGCCGTGGGGCGCAAGGGCAACCAGGCGCCGGCCTTGCCCGTGCCAAGCCCGGCGGACGCTGCGCCCGCCGCTGCGGCGCCGGCCAAGTCGTCCCCGCCAGCAAAGCTGCCGCCAGAAGCGTTGGCGATGCTGCGCGCCGTGGCCCTGGCCCAGGCCGAGGCAATCAAGTCATCGACCTGGGTTGGCGATTCCTTTGCCGACGATGCGCGCGCCATGCACTATGGCGACAAGGACGCGGCGCCGATCCACGGCCAGGCAACGGCGGAAGAAGCGCGGGAATTGCTGGACGAAGGCATTGCCGTTGCCCCGCTGCTGATCCCCGTGGTGCCGCCGGGCGAAGCGAACTGACCACGGGCCTGGGCCCGTGCGGGCAGGGCTGCGCAAACGCACATTGCCTTGCCGCAGCCACGCCCCTAAGAGAGGCGCGGGCGCCCGTAGCTCAGCAGGATAGAGCACCAGATTCCTAATCTGGGGGCCATGGGTTCGAATCCCGTCGGGCGCACCAACACCAGGCCGGTCCTGCCAAGGGCCGGCTTTTTGCAATCGCGATTAGTGCGGGCTGCCGATGCCCTTGCGGCCGAACACAGGGCGCGGTGGTGCTGGTTGGGCGGCGTTGTCCTCGATCGGCGGAGGCGGCGCGCTGGCGCGCTGGGCCAGATGGCGCGCGATGATGGCGTCGGGATCGAAATCGGATTTGGCTGGCAAGTCTTCCAGGCCGGGCGCAGCGGTGGCGCGCGGCCGCGTTTGCGCCGGTTGCATCAGGCGGCGCAGCGAAATCAGGCCGCCCAGCGCCGATGCGGCGGCAAGGGCCCAGACGCCGATGACTGCCGATTGTCCCACCCCAAACGCCCCGGCATCCGGGCCGGCATCCTGCAATTGCCAGGCGCTGACGCCCCACAGGATGGCTGAGCCGAACGCGCCGATCATGCGCAGGGCGTGGCCGGTGTTGCGGCCGGTTTTGACGAGTGTCTTGAACATGCGCCGGCACTTCCCCCGCAGCCGTCAGGCTGATCACGGTGTGTGGTGTACGCCGGCAATCGTGCAGGAAAGGTTGCCTAGAGCCGCTTTTGCAGAAAGAACCGGCTTTGCCCGCGCGGATGGTCATCAAGCTGGCCGAACACGGCATAGCCGAGTTTTTCATAGAAGCGCGGCGCCTGGAATGCGTAAGTATCGAGCCAGATGCCGACGCAGCCCTGCGCCCGGGCATGCGCTTCGGCCTGGTGCATCAAGGCTTCGCCATGGCCTTGGCCACGGTGCGCATCAGGCACGGCGAGCAGTTCGATGAACAGCCAGTCGTAGGAAATCTTGCCCCACAGGCCGCCGACTTCGACGCCGTCGGCATCGGTCAGCATCAGGGCGAGGGACGACAGGCCCGGATCACCCCCTTCGCGCACGTTGTACACGCGCAGCGGCGCCAGGATCGCTTCGCGCTGGGCAGGGGTCGGTTCGGCGGCATGGACAATCGTCAGCGACATGGCCGCGGCTCTTGGCGTCTAACCACGAAGGTGACAATCACAAAGCGGTTGAAACGCTCAGCACGTTGCTGGTGTGACCGCAGGTGCCGGGTTGTAGATCTGCGTCAGATCGCGATCGTCACGAACATACATCGCCGCGTCCTTGCGGATGACGGTGGTTTTGAACACCGTGCCGAAAAACAAGGGTTGGTAGTTGTAGGCCACTTCGACGTACATCATCGCATAAGGGCTTTCGACCGTGATGGGGGTGGGCTGCCCCATGCCGGCAAAGCTGGTGCCGGTGCTGCCCGTGCCCTGGACGCCATAGCGCGAGACGTACTTGTTGCTGCCCCAGCACCGCTGCCAGTGAATCCATTGGCCGCCCGAGCTGTTGGTTTCCAGGCTGGAGAGGATCACCCGGCCGTTGACGGGAAAATTGAGGTCTTCCACCGAAAGCGCGGCGCCCGTGAATACCTGGTTCACGTCAAATTCGCGAAACATCGGCGCGCCGCCCACCACCGACTGCTTGGCGCGTGAAGCGTTGTCGGCCACCGAAATGGCCAACTGGTTGAGCCGGACATGCAGGATGCCCAGGTTTACCATTTCCATCGAGCCCAGGGCCATGACCATGACGAACGGCAGGCTGACGCCCAGTTCGACGACGGTAACCGCGCTGGTATTGCGCGCGAGACGGCGCAGGAGCGGGAAGAGAGAGCGACGCTTCAGCATATCTGGGTCACCGTACGAACGGTCTGCGTGGCAAAGGGCTGGTTGCGCAAGATCGTGCTGGCGCTCGCCGTCATGTTGGTTGGCAGGCCAAGCATGCTGGAAAAGCCGAACAGCGCGGTATAGTTCACCGTGACGGTATAGAGCACGACGTCGTTTGCGCCGCCCAGGCCGGTCTTGCCCATATCGGCATCCCAGACCCCGTTGCCATTGGCATCGTTGAAGCATTCGCCCTGATCGTATTGCCCGTTCTTGTTGGAATCGGTGAACACTTCGGGCTGACCGACGTTGGTGAAATCGGTATAGTTGCGGCGCGAGAACGATACCGTGGCCCATGGCACGACATGCTGGATGCGCGTAGTGACCTGGCTGTCGATGGTGGTGGTCGAGGTTTGCGCGCTTTGCAGCGAGGAATCGCGCCCGGCGGCGTTGATCGTGCCGGTCAACACGGCCTGCACATAATAGGCCAGGCCCAGCTCCAGCAACACGGCCATGATCAGCAGCATGACCGGCGCAGCCAGCGCAAATTCCAGTGCGGTCACGCCCCGGGCATCGCGCCGGAGCCGGCGGACCATCTGGCGAAGCACGAGGCCGGTCATTTGTTGAGCCGCAGGTTGGCCACCTGGCCGGCGATGTACTGGAAGGTGGTGGTCAGCGCCGTGGTATTGGATGCGTAATAGGCGCGGTTGGCCGTGGCGCAGGCCTGCATCTGGGTTGTCAGGGTCTGGCCAAAGCCGATGACCCAGATGGTATAGCCCATGTTCTTGGCCAGCGTGCAAGCCGCCAGGAAGCGGTTGTTGTGATAGTTGACGAGGCTGGAGGCCGAGGTGGAGGTGGGCGCATCGCGGCCATCGTATTGCGTCACGCCCCACGCCGTATAGTTGGCGGGATAGTTTTCCATGGTGCCGTCGGTCATGAAGATGATGTGGCGGCTCACCGAGGGCAGATTGCCGGCATTGACGTTGCTGGCAAAAATCCCGTTGGGATTGCCCAGGCGCGCGCCCCACAGCATGCCGATGTCGTGATAGGTACCGCCGTTGGCGTAGAGGCTGTTGACGTAATTGTTCAGCCACGTGGGCACGGTTTGCGGCGCCGTGGTATCCACCGTGGTGAACGGCAGCATCGACTGCGGGCAATAGCCTGTTTGGTTGGACATGTCGGTGGTCGTGTTGAGCGGCATTGAATAGCCGTTGAGATAGAACTCGAGGCTTTCCAGATAGGGCTTCCAGCTGGTGGCGTCGTTGGTCGGCGCGCTCGTCACGTCCATGTCGTAGGCGCCGCTGGGAATGGGCGACATCGACAGCTGCGGCACCGTGTTGCGCTCTTCGATGCAGCCGCTCCAAGTATAGCTGGTGGTGGTGACATTGCCCACCGTGCCGGTGGCAGTGGTGCCGGTGGCGAGGTCGCGGATGGTGTAGTAGGGATTGGTGCTGGATGGCTTGGTCGTGACGTAGGATGCGCTCGATGCGTTGTTGCCGTTATAGAGCGTTACGCCCGTCGCCAGCGGCACCGAGCCGAATCCCTTGAACGCGGTGACGTCCATGGTCGTCTGGGCATAGCGATAGCTGATCGCGGGATATCGCGTCTGCTTGTTCACGGTGATGGGGGTGGTGCTGAACTGCACCAACTGGGTAATGTATGGCGAGCTGTTGACGAAATAGTTGCTGGGCATCGCGCCCGACGTCAGCAGCCCTTTGGCGTTGACCGTCATGGAATAGGGTACGAAGCCGAAGCGCACGCGGGTGTTGACCTTGTCGACCACCGCACCCGCCACCGTGGTATAAAACGAGCGGATCGCGTTCTGCAGGCCGACGATCTTGGAATCCGAACCGCTATAGCAATTGCCGCCCGACACATTGCAGGCCATCGACCCGGTCGTATCGAGCACGAACATGACGTCGGCATTGGCCATCTGCAATTCAGCGCTGCACTCCACGGTCATCGGCAGGCTGGAATAGTTGAACAGCTTCATCAGCGTGGTCGGCATCGTGGTGCTGGCCGTGCCGCTGACGTGGCCGGTGGTATCGGCGCTGGTGGTGAAAACCGCGGCAGAGCTTTCAGTGCGGTTTTCGTTGATGTTGAAGTTGAACATCTTGTTGGCCTTGGCCTGTTCGGCAGCGCCATAGACGCCCGAAGCCGCCATCGCCTTGCGTCCGGCAAGCACGCCTGCGTCGCAGGCGTCCTGAAGGCTGGTCTTGGTGAGATACGCGCGCGACATGTCCATGCCCAGGCCTGCCAGCGTGATCATCGTGAACGCCGTCAGCGTCATGATCGCCAGGGCATTGCCAGCCCGGTCCTTGGCCAGGCGGCCCATGAAGCCGCGGGCAGGACCCTGCGCGCGGTGCTGGCCGCGGCTGCCGCGATAGGCCTTCAAGCGCTGACGCAACCAACCCAAAAGCATGATCGAAACCTGAACCTTCCCGTTGCCGTGGCGCTGTCACGCACCACACCCCGGCGGCGATCATGCATCGGCAAGTGCTGCCGACCGGTTAATGTCTCGCGAAATTTTCCAACGCATTGCTACGCAGCGGCAGGCATCGTGCTGGAAGGGCAGGGTCTGCCGTGGTTAACGGGGGCAGGCGCAGCGGTTGGTGTGAGGGCGGCAAGGCCATCGCCGGACGCCGCGAAATTCTGCGGTTTTCCGTCGCGATGCGCTTGCATTGACTGGCCAAATGTGATTCTTCTTGACGCTATGAAGCGGCGTCGCCCCAACCTCAAACTGCCTCGCAACAGCGTGACCGAGTCGCTGGCGCTGATCGCGTTGCTGCTGATCGGCGCCTGGGCCGTCGCGGGGCCGAGCGGGCTCTTGGCGTGGAGCGAAAATGCCCACACGCTGGAGCAGCGGCAAAAGGAAGTGGCGCAGCTTTCGGCAGAGCGTGACCGCCTGCAAAACCGGGTCAATCTGCTCGATCCCAAGCATGCCGATCCTGATCTGGTCGGTGAACTGCTGCGCGCCGATCTCAATGTGGCCCATCCCGATGAACTGGTTATCCCCCGGCAGGAAGCCGTGACGAACCAATAGCTTCGTGCTGCTCGAACGGGGCACGCGCGATCGTTTGGAATAGGGTGGAACCTCTGCGCCGTCCCGGCGTTGCGCGGGTATGAATGCACCAGAGGGGCCACGCGATCCCGCGTCCGGCGTTGCGCCGTCCGATTCCGCCGTTCATCTCGGCAGCGAGGAAGGGATAGAAGAAGGCGTGTGGCGCTATGCCCGCGCAACGCGTGCCCATGCCGTGGTCGATGCGGCAGATTACTTTGCCCTGATGCGTGATGCGATGCTGGCGGCGCGCCAGCGCATCCACCTGATCGGTTGGGATTTCGATACGCGCATCCTGATCGGGGACGGGCGGCGTTGGTGGAACCTGCCGCGCAAGCGCGTGGCGCCAGCGCGGCTCGGCGCCTTCGTGGTCTGGCTGGCCAACCGCCGCCGCGGGCTGGAAGTTCTGGTGCTGAAATGGAATTTCGGCGCGCTCAAGGCACTGATGCGCGGGTCGATGGTGGTCGACCTGTTCCGCTGGTGGCGCCATCCGCGCATCGGCTACAAGCTGGACGCGGCCCATCCGATCGGCTGCAGCCATCACCAGAAGATCGCGGTGATTGACGATTGTTTTGCCGTATGCGGCGGTATCGACATGGCCGGTGACCGCTGGGACACGCGCGACCATATCGATGACGATCCCCGCCGGCGGCGGCCCGGTGGCCAGCCTTATGGCCCATGGCACGATTGCACGATGCTGCTGGAAGGGCCGGTGGCGGCGGCGCTGGGCGAATTTGGCCGCACCCGCTGGCACCAGGCCGGTGGGCGCCATCTCGAGCCCTGCCGCCCCCAGGCGGAAAGCGCGTGGCCCAATGGCATCGTGGCGCAGTTCACCGATGTGGAAGTGGGCATTGCCCGCACGCGCTCACCCTATGCCAATATTGCCGAAGTGCGCGAAATCGAGGCGCTGTTCTGCCGCCAGATTGCTGCGGCCAAGCACTTCATCTATGCCGAAAACCAGTATTTCGCCTCGCGCCGCGTGGCCGAGGCGCTGGCCGCGCGGCTCGACGCGCCAGATGCGCCCGAAGTCGTGCTGGTGATGCCGCAAGAGTCGGACGGATGGTTGGAGCAGGCGGCGATGGACCTGGCCCGCATCCAGTTGTTCGAAGCGGTGAAATGCCACGATCCGCACGGGCGCTTTTCGATCTGGCATCCGTTCACCAAAGGGGGAACGCCGATCTATGTCCATGCCAAGCTGATGATCGTGGACGATCAGGTGCTGCGCATCGGCTCTGCCAACATGAACAACCGCTCGATGGGGTTGGACAGCGAATGCGACGTGTTCATCGATGCGGGGCGGCCGGGTAACGATCACGCCATGCCGGCAATCCGCGCCTTGCGCCATTCGCTGTTGGCAGAGCATTGCGGACTGGCCGAAGAGCAGGTAGCGGCGGCCTTGGCCGATGGCGGCAGCATGGCTGCGCTGGCGGCTGAGTCGGCCAAGGCGGGCGGGCGGCATCTGCGGCCGTTCGTGCCCCGGCCACTGACCGAGGCCGAACAGGCCCTGGCCGATTCCGAAGCGCTCGACCCCGAGCGCCCCGAGGAAATGCTGGCCTTCTACCAACGCGGGCGCCTGTGGCGTGGCGGGCTGGGGAGGAAGCTGGCAAAGTTGCGGCGCCGGCGCGGCAACGCGACACAGCATTGACGCACGGGCGGCGTTGTCCGGGCATTGAGGACGGGACCAGTATGACGAATTTGCCGGGCTGCGGCCATGATCATGGCGATGACGAAGATACCGCGCGCGGCAAGGTGCCGGTGCCGCCCCATGTGCAGCAGGCGATCCGCACCCTGATCGAATGGGCTGGTGACGATCCAGCGCGCGAAGGCCTGATCGATACGCCCAAGCGCGTGGCGCGGGCGTGGCTGGAATATTGCCAGGGCTATGCCGAAGATCCGGCTGTGCACCTCACGCGCACGTTTGCCGAGGTGGGCGGCTATGACGAGATCGTCGTGCTCAAGGACATTCCGTTCCAATCGCACTGCGAACACCACATGGCCCCGATCACCGGCAAGGCATCGATCGCCTATCTGCCGCAAAACCGCGTGGTGGGAATTTCCAAGCTGGCGCGCGTGTTGCACGGCTATGCCCAACGGCTGCAGATTCAGGAACGGCTGACCGCCGAAGTGGCGCAGTGCATCTGGGATCACCTCCACCCGCAGGGCGTGGCTGTGGTGATCGAGGCGCAGCATGGCTGCATGACCGGGCGCGGCGTGCGCACACCGGGCGTGGGCATGGTGACGAGCCGGCTGCTGGGCTGCTTCCTGGATGATCCGCGCAGCCGCAAGGAAGTGATGAGCTTGATGGGCTATTAAGGGCTGACAGCGCCGGCCGTGTCCCCTGCGGGATGCGGCCGGCGCGCCGGTATCGGCTTACAGCTTTTCGAGCACGTATTCCGCCGCGCTGACCTTGAAGTCGCCCGGCGCTTCGACGTGGAGCTGTTCGACCACGCCATCGTTGATCACGGCGGCAAAGCGCTGGCCGCGCAGGCCCAGGCCAAACCCGGTGCCGTCCATCGTCAGGCCGAGCGCCTTGGCGAAATCGCCATTGCCATCGGCCAGCATCGTCACCTCGGGCGAGCCGCTGGCTTCGCCCCAGGCCTTCATCACGAACGGATCGTTGACCGCGGTGCAGGCGATTTCATCGATGCCCTTGGCCTTGAGTTCGGCGGCCTTGTCGACATAGCCCGGCAGGTGGCGGGCCGAGCAGGTGGGGGTGAAAGCGCCCGGCACCGAAAACAGGGCGACGCGCTTGCCCTTGAAGTATTCAGCCGACTGGACGGCTTCGGGGCCTTCCTGCGTGGCCTTGACCAGCTTCACATCGGGCAGGGTTTCGCCAACAGTGATCGTCATCCCCAAATTCCTTTCATTGTCACCCGCCACGAGGGAGCGGCGGCCGGGTGGGGATATAGGTGCAGGGCAGGGGCGTGCAACCAGCGCGCGCGGCGGGACGTGATGAATTTCGCGTTGCCGCGTGGCGGCAGGTGGTAGCGGCCCGGCGGCTGCTGTGCCGGCATCGGTAGGAATGCCGATATAAAGACTTCTTTATATTAACGTTGCCCTGTGCAGGCGGACCCGCTAAGAGCAGCCCATCAGCGGCCTGCCCCTGGCGGGTCTTTTTTGCGTTCAGACGCCCTTTTGTACGGAGATGCCTCGTGGCCAGCGCGCTCGAAGCGAACAAGGACTATGTCATTGCCGATCTCGGCCTGGCCGATTTCGGCCGCGCGGAAATCGCCATTGCCGAAACCGAAATGCCCGGCCTCATGGCGCTGCGCCAGGAATTCGGCGCGTCGCAGCCCTTGAAGGGCGCGCGCATCACCGGCTCGCTGCACATGACGATCCAGACCGCCGTGCTGATCGAGACGCTGGTTGCCCTGGGCGCCGACGTGCGCTGGGCCACCTGCAACATCTATTCCACGCAGGACCATGCCGCCGCCGCGATCGCCGCAGCGGGCATTCCGGTGTTCGCCGTGAAGGGCGAAAGCCTGGCGGATTACTGGGACTATGTCGGCCGCATCTTCGACTGGGGCGATGACACTGCCAACCTGATCCTGGACGATGGCGGCGACGCTACCATGTTCGCGCTGTGGGGCGCGCGCGTGGAAGCGGGCGAAACCCTGTTCGAGCCCAGCAACGCCGAAGAAATCGAATTCTGCCGCGCGCTCAAGGCGTTCCTCAAGGCCAAGCCCGGCTACCTGACCGAGAGCGTCAAGGCCATCAAGGGCGTTTCGGAAGAAACCACCACCGGCGTTCACCGCCTTTACCAGATCGCCAAGGACGGCAAGCTGCCGTTCCCGGCGATCAACGTGAACGATTCGGTGACCAAGTCGAAGTTCGACAACCTCTATGGCTGCAAGGAATCGCTGGTTGACGCGATCCGCCGCGCCACTGACGTGATGCTGGCCGGCAAGGTTGCGTGCGTGGCCGGCTTTGGCGACGTGGGCAAGGGTTCGGCCGCTTCGCTGCGCAATGGCGGCGCCCGCGTGATGGTCACCGAAGTCGATCCGATCTGCGCGCTGCAGGCGGCGATGGAAGGCTATGAAGTGGTGACGATGGAAGAAGCCGTCACCCGCGCCGACATCTTCGTGACCGCCACCGGCAACGAAGACGTGATCACCGCCGAGCACATGAAGGCGATGAAGCCGATGAGCATCGTGTGCAACATCGGCCACTTCGACAGCGAAATCCAGATTTCGGCCCTGTCGAACTACAAGTGGACCGAAGTGAAGCCCGGCACCGACCTGGTCGAATTCCCGGACGGCAAGCAGATCATCATCCTCGCCAAGGGCCGCCTGGTGAATCTGGGCTGCGCCACCGGCCACCCCAGCTTCGTGATGAGCGCCAGCTTCACCAACCAGACGCTGGCCCAGATCGAACTGTTCACCAAGGCCGATCAGTACAAGAACGACGTCTATGTGCTGCCCAAGCACCTGGATGAAAAGGTCGCCGCGCTGCACCTCGAAAAGCTGGGCGTGAAGCTGACCAAGCTGAGCGACAAGCAGGCTAGCTATATCGGCGTGACCCCGCAGGGGCCGTTCAAGCCGGATCACTATCGCTATTGATCCCGGATACATGACCGGCTGCGTGCCGGGCATGGCTGCAAGCGCCCTGCATCCCTTGGGATGTGGGGCGTTTTGCTGCGCGGATACTTGCGCGGGATCGGGCGAATTTCGCGCGGGTTGCGGTTGTATTTCGCCCGCGTGCAGCCTAGCCAAGGGGTGATGCTGTCCCATTCCCCTGCCGCTGTTGCCGTGACCGTTGCCGTGGCGCTGCTGCTGGCAGGCTGGACGCTGGCGGCGGGATGGGCCGTGCTGGCCGCGCGGGCGCGCATGCGCCGCGCCGAACATGCCGAGCGGCT